>JALQST010000355.1 GCA_023264315.1 Nodosilinea sp. BSH.14 | reverse complement strand
ACTGATCATCGTCCGGGCTGTGGATTGGTGGCCGCTCGACGAGAAACCTGGCAAAAACTAGGCGGCTATAAGGAACCATTTCAGGGCTGGGGCTGGGAAGATCAGGATTTGCTCATCCGGGCAGAACTCTTGGGTATTCCCCTGCGGGCGGCGGGTAGTGTGCTGCACCAGTCCCACGCTGATGATCTGCGTAACCGCTTCCACGGCCACCAGCCCCCGCAGATTACCCGTGATCTCAACCTGCGGCGATGCCTAGCGAGTCTGCAACAGGGCGAACTGTGGGGTAGCCTTGGCCCGCCGTCCGCCACCACTGCGCCACCGATGGTTCGGATTGTTGCCCCTGATTTTCTTGAATAGCGCTGTGTAGGCTTTCAATCATCCCTCCTAACCACCCATGCCCACCCTATCCCTGATCACCGTCTATCGCCGTCGCCCCCAGCACCTCGCGGTCCAACTCGACTGGTGGCAGCGTTGGCTGGCTCAGGAAAAACCGGGACAACCAGGCGACAATTTACCCTGGGAATGGATTGTGGTCGAAGCCGATGCCAGCCCCACCCCTGGGTTGAAGGAACACCTGGAACAGTACCAAGCCCGCTACGTCTTTTTGCCCAACCCAGGCACCCTGCATAAAACCAAAGCCCTCAACCTCGGCCTGCACCATTCCCAAGGCACCTACCTCACGCCCCTCGATGTAGACTTAATTCCCCTCGCCCACACCCTGCGAGACCACCTTCACCTCGCCACCCTGTCGCCACAAATTCTGGTAACGGGGTATCGGTTGATGGCCTCGACCGCCACCGTCGATCTAGACCACCTCGACCAAGCCCTGACGGTTGCCACCATCGCCCCCGAAGACCAGCCTTCGGCCCTCCGCAAACACCTCCTCCAGGGTGAGAAATTCGGCGTTTTGCCCTACTTTCAGCACCAACGACTGTTACACATCAACGGTTGGGACGAAGCCTACGTCGGTTGGGGAGCCGAGGATCAAGACGTGATTGAGCGCTATTTAGCCGATGGACGCCACCTGCTGCGCTCGCCCCAGTTGGTATACCTCCACCTCCACCATGGGGCTGACCCCCACTGGCGCGAACCGGATATCGTAGCCACCAACCGCCACTACTACTACCGTCGTCCCTGGCATCCCGACCCCTGATCCGTTCCAGGGCATCACCTAGACGCGACACTACCGGATCCCCTGGGGCCGTCCAGTGCCTCGGTGCCGGAGGGTGGGGTTAGGGAGCGTGGGTGATATCCTCTGAATCCCACTTGAGGACAGCGGCATCGATGCCCTGTTCTCGCTTACGTTGGGCGTCTTCCTCAAACCATTGGATGATGTGGGCGGCGGAGAGGGAGGCGAGGGGAATGCCCAGGTCGGCGGCGATGACGCCTAGCAGCTTGGCGGTGGAAATGGTGAGGCGAGCCAGGAATTTCTCGGGGGAGGACAGGAGCGCCGCATCAACTTGGGCCGATTCGGCCTCGGTAAGGAACTGAGTGGAGTGATCCAGCATGGGGAACAACGGGTAACGACGAGGACAAAGAGTAACTTAAGGGCCTTGGGGATTGTCTTGGGAATTGTCTTGGGAATTTTCCTGGGGCAGATCAGTGGTGGCCGATGCCCGGTAGAAGGCGAGGTGGGTGGAGCCGTAGTGCTTTTGGCGCACCAGGGCGAGGCCAGGGATTTCGGTGGGTTGCCAGCCGTGGGATCCGTGCTCCACGGCTATTTCTCCGGTGGCGGTGAGCAGCCCATAGCGGGCCATGCGCTCTAAGACGGGGCCATAGACATCGCTGGTGTAGGGCGGGTCAAAGTATATGAGGTCGAAGGGTTGGTGCTTCAGCCGCGAGAGCTGGTTGACCACATCGCCCTTGAACAGGCGAAACACCTGGTTGGGCTGGGCCACGCGCTGCCAGTTTTCCCGCACCACGGCATAGGCCGCAGCGGATTGCTCAATGCCCACCACCTCAGTGGCCCCACGGCACAGCGCTTCGGCCCCCATGGCCCCGCTGCCCGCACAGAGGTCTAACCAGCGACAGCCCGCCACCCGCCCCTGCCAAATGTTGAATAGGGCCTCCCGCACCCGTGCCGAGGTGGGCCGAGTGGCTTCGCCGGGGAGGGTCTTGAGGGCACGATTACCGTAGATTCGCAGCATAGGACAATCCTATCGGGAGATCGGCTAGGACGCTATCCCATCGGTGGCTTTGGTCAATTGACCGTTCGCCCTGAGATCGTCGAAGGGAGCGTATCGAAGGATGAAAAGACTTCGACCTGCTCAGCCTGAGCGGTATTGTATTCATACTGGTAGTGATTGCCCTGTTTCCCTTTGGTCGCCGATTTCAGCGTATTTCCTAGGATTTTCCTGGGGAGATGTCTTGGGGGGAGGGGCAGGCTTCCGGCTAGACTGGGAAGGGTTGGTTCTGTGTTCCCCCATTGGCCTCAACACCATGCGCCTCAGCCCTTCAGATTGTTACGCGATTCGCCATTTGATGACGGTCTGTGGTGACTATGCCCGCCAGCAGGCGCAGATTGGGTTTCAGGTGTTTGAAAAGGGCGTTGACGACTACGTCACCACGGTGGATCGAGCCCTAGATGAAAAATTGCTCACGGGGCTCCAAGCGCTGTTTCCCGCAGACGGCATCATCACCGAGGAAAACCGGGCCACGGTGCGCCAGTTTCAGTCGTCCCAGCGGCGGCTGTGGTTCATCGACCCCATCGACGGCACCGACGATTTTATCCACGGACGGGCCGACTATGCCGTGATGGTGGGCCAACTGCTAGACGGCCAACCCCAGGCCGGATGGATCTACGCCCCCGCCCACGGCACCCTGTACTGGGGCAGCCAGGAACAGGGCTTATGTTGGCAGCAGGGGGATGGGTTGCCGCAGCCGCTGATTCCTATGAACCCGCCCCTTGTGTCTGGCCAGCCCTGGCACCTCGTCATTGGCGATAAGGATCGGCAGCGCTACGGAGATGATCTCCTGCGCCACCTGCCGGGGATGGCCTTTGTGTCCTTGGGCAGCTTTGGGCTCAAGGTGTTGCAGGTGATTACCGGACGGGCCGGTCTCTATATCTATCTCAATGGCCGGGTGAAACTGTGGGATACCGTTGGCCCCCTGGCCTTAGCTCGGGCGGCGGGGTTAGTCTGTTGCGACTTGGAGGGCCATCCCCTGAGCTTCACCGAACCCCAAGTAGATCCGGACACCGTGACGCACCGTCAGCCCATTCT
>JALQST010000354.1 GCA_023264315.1 Nodosilinea sp. BSH.14 | reverse complement strand
CGATCAGCGGGAACGGGTGGCCTTGCTGAAACAGGGCATCGACGGCTGGCTGCACAGCCTCAACGGGGCTGACCGCGTCCTCAAAACCCGCCTACAAAACCTGCGCTCCCTGGCCGATTACCTGGTCAAAAAGAGCGTGTGGATCGTCGGCGGCGACGGCTGGGCCTACGACATCGGCTATGGCGGCCTGGATCACGTCCTGGCCAGCGGGCGCAACGTCAACGTGCTGGTGATGGATACGGAGGTGTACTCCAACACGGGCGGCCAAATGTCGAAGGCGACTCCCATCGGTGCGGTGGCCAAGTTTGCGGCGGGGGGCAAGCCTGCCGTTAAGAAGGATCTGGGCCTGATGGCCATGACCTACGGCAACATCTACGTCGCCAGCGTAGCCATGGGGGCTCGCAACGAGCACACCCTCCGCGCCTTCCTAGAGGCCGAAGCCTACGATGGCCCCTCGCTGATCATCGCCTACTCCCACTGCATCGCCCACGGCATCAACATGGCCAAGGGCATGGAGCAACAAACGGCGGCGGTGGAATCGGGACGCTGGCTACTCTACCGCTACGACCCCCGCCGGGCCGAACAGGGCGAAAACCCCCTGCAACTCGACAGCCGCAACCCGAAGCGCCCGCTAGAACAGGCCATGTACAGCGAAAACCGCTTCAAGATGCTGCTGCGAAGCAAACCCGCCGAAGCCAAGGAACTGCTGCGCCAAGCTCAAATCAGCGTCGCCAGTCGGTACCACATGTACCAATACCTGGCCGCCCGCAGCCTAGCCGACGAGCAACCCCTGCCGCCCAACCGCAGCTACTCGCTGGATCACTCGGCCCCCGTTAAGCCCAAACCAGCGGCCCCTGAAGCGGAGTAGATCCCGTCCCCAGATCCCAGGGTTCTTAAAGAACCCTGGGATCTCTCGGCCCTCGCCCAAATCCCCCGAAGCCCTCACCCTAAATCCCTCTCCCTCCTGGGAGAGGGACTTTGAGAAGACAGCCAAGCTCTCTATGAAAAAGAAACCCTTACATCAACCTCTGATCTCCCCTCTCCCTTGGGGAGAGGGGCCGGGGGTGAGGGCCGCATTCTGTACCCCAATTTGTAGGAACCCGTGATGGACTTAACCACCCAATACCTCGGTCTCACCCTAAAATCTCCCCTCGTGGTGGGAGCCGCTGCCCCCCTCACCGAGGACATTGAAAACTTCCGCTGGCTGGAGGATTCCGGTGCCTCGGCGATTGTCATGCACTCCTTATTTGAGGAACAAATTCGGCGGGAACGGCTGGAAATTCACCACCACACCGAATTTGGCACCAACAGTTTCGCAGAAGCCCTCAGCTACTTCCCAGAACCCGCAACCTTCCACGTTGGCACCGAAGCCTACCTAGAGCACATCCGGGAAGCCAAACGGCGGGTCGATATTCCCATCATCGCCAACCTCAATGGGGCCACCCTCGGCGGCTGGATTGACTACGCCAAACAGGTGCAAGAGGCCGGAGCCGACGCCATCGAACTCAATATCTACTGGATTCCCACCGACCTCAATCTCTCTGGGGCCGATGTGGAACAGGACTATATCGACATCGTGCGCTCGGTCAAAGAGTCGGTGCAGATCCCCGTGGCGGTGAAGATCAGCCCCTTCTTTAGCAACATGGCCAACATGGCCAAACGCCTGAGCGAAGCCGGAGCCGATGGCCTAGTGCTGTTTAACCGCTTCTACCAACCCGACATCGACATCGAAAATCTCGAAATTCAGCCCAACCTCATCCTCAGCGCCCCCCAGGATATGCGCCTCCCCCTCACCTGGATTGCCCTGCTCTACGGCAAGCTGCCCGTCAGCCTCGCCGCCACCAGTGGCATTAGCCGCGCCGAAGATGTGGTCAAACTGCTGATGGCCGGAGCCGATGTCACTATGCTAGTGGCCACCCTGCTGCGCCATGGCATCGGCCACATCAAAACCATCGAGGAGGACGTCATCCAATGGCTAACTGACCACGAATACGAATCTCTGGCCCAACTGCGCGGCAGCATGAGTCAACAAAAATGCCCCAACCCCAGCGACTTCGAGCGGGTGCAATATATGCGGGCGATCCAGTCCTACCACCCCATCTGGGCACCGGATCATCAGTTTGTGCATTAGGGGTTTAGATATTGGGGGCGGGGTGTCGGTAATGATTACGGCCTCGCCCTTGAATCTAAATACAATTTTATGCTCTGACAGATGTTTACTTGCCTTACATTAGGTAGGCAAGGCAAGTTTTTCGCATTGGATATTCAACAGGGTTATGGCAATTACTGAAGCTCACATCCGAGATTTCTTCTATGAATCCGCAACATCCTATGGCTTTGTCAAAGTTGAGAAAGAGCTTTCTGTTGAAGGACTACGTATAGATATTTTTGCTATTGATAGCGATCATGTCCCATATATTATTGAATTTAAAAAGAAAAAGGATAGACATATAGTAGGTCAAGCGGCTCAATACTTGGCGATTGTACCAGCTTATAGAGAAGAAATTTCCAAGAAGATAAGTTTTCATAAAATAGATTGGGATGCTCTTAGTATTCTTCTAATAGCCCCCGACTACTATGAACGAGATTTAACTGCTGCTAACTATAACCCACTCCAGAATAAAGTTCATTTCTACACATACAAGATAGTTAAAAATGCACGAAGTCAAATCTTCGGGATCCCCCTAAAATATATTGGGCCAGCGGAGAGAGGGCCAATCATTCTTCCTGTGGAGGTTGGCGATCCCTCAGATCTAGTTGATCTGCATCAACATTTTGAAAAGTTAGACACCCGTGAGAGCCAACGCGAGTACTACACAAATTATGTTGCTCCACTTATGAAAAAAATTTACGATGAAGTTAAAGATTTTTTTGAAGCTCAAGATTTATATTTTCATGACTCTTATTTTAGCAGCAGTCCTCCATACTATATGATCCGTGTCGGAACTTCTAAGAATCATACTCATCGAGCCTCAATTATTCTTGGCTTCTATCAAAATAGAATCGCATATGGATTTGATTTGACACATTCACTAATGGAGGGGAAATTACTAGCTTGTCTTTTTCAGGATGATCAATTGAATGCTAAAGTTATAGAAGAAATGGAAAAATGGAACGAATATGATATCTATGCGCCAAACACAGGCTTTCAGCTTTATCTCCCTATTTGCTATCTGACTTCATCAGCTTTTAGTACCCTCTTGAAGCTTTATAATCCACAA
>JALQST010000353.1 GCA_023264315.1 Nodosilinea sp. BSH.14 | reverse complement strand
TGGAACCGATCCTGAATGGCCTCCAGCAGTTGGTTTTGGCGGCGCAGATCCAGTTCCGCCAGCACGTCGTCTAGCAGCAGCAGCGGCGGCTCGCCAATCACCGCTTCAATCAGGTGCAGTTCCGCCAGTTTCAGGGCCAAGACCAGGGTGCGCTGCTGGCCCTGGGATCCATACTGGCGGCTGGGGGTGTCGTTAATTAGCAGGTCGATGTCGTCTCGGTGGGGTCCAACCAGGGTGGTGCGCTGGTATTGCTCGGCCACGGCCCGCTGCTGGATTTTGGCGAGAAATTGGGCCTGGATGGTGGGGGCGGCGTCTGGTTCGGTGTCGTTGGGCTGGTAGTGCAGGCGCAGGGTTTCCCGCTGGCCGCTGATGGCTTGGTGCCAGTCCTGGGCGATGGGGGCGAGGCGCTGGATGGATCGGGCGCGTCGCCGCATGACATGGGTGCCCAGGGTAGCCAGTTGGGCATCCCACAGGGCCAGTTCGGTTCGGTCGGCGGCGGCGGGATCTCCCCCGTCGCCGTACAGCCGCTTGATCAGGGCATTGCGCTGCTTGAGCACCTGGTTGTACTGGCTGAGAATGTGGGCGTAGATGGGCTCAAGCTGCACCAGCAGGGTATCCACCCAGGCCCGCCGATCTCCAGGGCCACCGCGCACCAGGTGCAGGTCGAGGCTGGAAAACTGCACCGCATTCAGGGTGCCGAGGCCGTCCAGGTGTCGCCGCAGCTTTTCGCCGTTGAGGATGAAGGTGCGCCGCCCCGCCGACCGCAGAACCAAGGCCATCTCCGCCGACCCCAGATCCCGCTGCACCGAGGCGCTGACCTGGGCGAGGGGCTGATCCTGCTGCACCAGGTCTCGATCTCGGCTGGTGCGGTGGGATTTGAGGGTGGCCAACAGTTCCACCGCCTCCAGCAGGTTCGATTTTCCCTGGGCATTCTCCCCCACCACAATGGTTTTGGGGGCCGTGAAGGAAATCCACTGGTCACGGTAGTTCCGAAAATGCTTGAGGGCCAGGTGAGTTAGGTACAACGGCGGATCGGGGATGGCGTAGGGGCATGGGAGGGCGCGGCAAGAACGGCGGCCAGCTCGTCTAAAAATTGGGCTTGGGCCTTGATGATGCGCTGTTTGGCTTCCTCCAAGGGGAACCAGGCCGCTTCATCCACCTCCGGAAAGTCCCGCATTCGGCCAGAATTGGGGGGCCACTCTAGGGTGAAGGTGTTGCTGTGGAGGGTGGCGGGGTCAAAGTTGCCCTCAAAGGCCCAGGCAAATACCAGCTTTCCCCCCGATTGGCGCACCGTGCGTAGGGCCTGAAACTGGCCTTCGGGGCGCTGTCCGGTTTCCTCCTGAAACTCCCGTTGGGCGGCGGTAAAGGCGTCTTCGCCCGGGTCAATCTCCCCCTTCGGAATCGACCATGCCTGCCACTGACGGTTGACCCAGTATGGCCCCCCGGAATGCACCAACAACACCTCAATGCCACGTTCCGAGAGGCGGTACATCAGCAGTCCTGCGCTCTTTTTGGCCATGATCTGGCAACGCGTTAGCAACCCTTGCATTTTATCGGCTTCTTGGGCCTTGGCTTGCGGGAGATTCCGCAGATTCCCCGGTTCCGCCCGCCCACCCCGGCAGGCAACCCGCGCCACCCTCGGATTTCCTCCCCCCGCCCCGATCTACCCTGATCTTGTTGCTAGGATAGGTTTCCATCGCCCATTCCAGCCAGGATGGGCAGGGGATAGCGGCGGGAAAACCTAGGAAGGAGGGGTTGCCATGGTGAGGATAATTGGACTGGGCGGACTACTGGTGGTTTTGGGTTGGCCCGTTGCCGTGGCGGCGGCCCCCGTGGCCCCGCCCCGCCCCGCCGCCACGGGGGCCGCTGAGGTGGAAGCTTTGGCGGTGGCCTCGCTCACCTTTCAGCAGTGGTGTGAGGCCAAGGATGACCTACCCGAGGGGCAACGGCACACCGTCGAGGTGTTACTCCACGAGTTGGGGGTCGAAAATTGTGCCCTGGCGGCACGGCGGGCTTCGGTGGTGAGGTTGCTCAACCTGTCCTACCAGGGGTTGACGGACATCGAGCCCCTGGCCAGTTGGCCCCAGGTGACAGATTTACTCTTACATAATAATGCCATCCAAGACCTGCGGCCCCTCGCCCACCTGCCCAACCTCACCCGGCTCTACCTCAGCCATAACCAAATTTCCGACCTCACCCCCCTGGCGGCGCTGGATCAACTCCAGATCCTCAGCCTAGCCAACAACCCCCTGGCCAGCCTGGAGGGTCTAGAAACGCTGACCGCCCTCGAAGAACTGCACCTCAGCCAAACCCAAACCCACGACCTCACGGCCCTGGCCCCCTTGGCCCAGATCAACACCCTCTACCTCAACCAAAACCACATCACCGACCTCACGCCCTTGGCCTCCCTCTCCGCCCTAGAGGTGCTGGATCTCAGCTCCAACCAGGTGGAAACCCTGACCCCCCTGCTGGCCCTCGACAACCTGCGCCACCTCAACCTCAACCGCAATCGAGTTCACAATACGTCCATTCTGAGGGCGCTGCCCAACCTCAGCCAGGTCTATCTTTACAACAATCCCGTTAATCGAGCGGGGTGCCCTACCAACGCCACCACCCTCTGTTTGATTTGACCCCCATTGCTTTGACATCCCACGGCCAAATCCTGGGCTGCTTCGGTCAGGAACCGAGCTTACGGGGCCAAGGGAGATTTGGCTGGAATGCCGGGGAGGCGAGGAAATTTGTCGGGGGTGCGGCTCACTTTATCAATCCAGACGTTGTGGCGCACACCCTGGGTGATGGGGGTAGTCATGGCTTGCACCCGATTCCATTGGCCACCAAGGCGGGGCAGGATGGCGCGGAGGTCGTCCTCCTCCTGGGCTAACCACTGACCTCGGTAGAGGATGGCCTGTCCACCCAGCCGCAGCAGGGGCAGGGCATATTCGGCGCAGGTGTTGGTTGGCCCCACGGCTCGCAGGAGAGCGAGGTCAAAGGATTCCCGATAGATGGGCTGGTGGGCCACCTGTTCGACCCGTTCTGCCAAAAAGTGTACGTTGTCCAAGCCCAGTGCCTCACTGACCTGCTGGAGGGCGGCAATTTTTTTGCGGGTGGCGTCCATCAGCGTCACCCGCCAGTGGGGAAATGCGAGGGCCAGGGGCAACCCCGGAAAACCGCCCCCGGTGCCGATATCAATCACCGCTGCCCCGGATAATTGGCAGCAAGACGGACAA
>JALQST010000352.1 GCA_023264315.1 Nodosilinea sp. BSH.14 | reverse complement strand
CACCCTGGCGGGCATTGGGGTAGGATCCAGCCGCGAGAGCCTGGAGTCCGCCTATGCCGTGACCGTCTTTGAAAGCACCATCGGCACCGAATTCGCCGCCGGTCAACTGGCCGGACTGCTCTCCGACCCCAGCCCCACCGCCGAAATCACCAACCTCTGGGCCGGCACGGTGTGCATCTTCCGTTAGGCCCCTTGCCGTTGGCCCCCCTTTTGCGAAGAACCTTAACAACCTGAACCTAAACCGGCCCAGGGCAAACGCATACTCGGGGAAGCAGGGATACTGATGGGGAAAGTTGAGATGGAGACATCCCATGGCCCCCACGGATAGGCTGCTGAATCATTTTGAGTCGTTAGAGGATCCGCGTACTCCGTACCTGATTGAGCACCGCTTGTTAGACATCATCGGACTGACGATCTGTGCGGTGGTCTGTGGAGCGGAGAGTTAGGTGGAAGTGGAAGCCTACGGGCACAGCAAAGAGGACTGGTTGAAAACCTTTCTGGCCCTGCCGAACGGCATTCCGTCCCACGACACGATTAGCCGTTTGTTTGCGCAACTTGACCCCGACCAATTGCAGGGGTGTTTTCTGAGTTGGGTGACATCGGTATCGGCGCTGAGTGAGGGCAGTGTGGTGGCCATTGACGGCAAAACGGTGCGGCAGTCCTATGACCGAGGTCGAGGGAAGGGGGCCATTCACATGGTGAGTGCCTGGGCGGCGGAGAATCGCTTGGTGCTGGGACAAGTGGCCGTGGATGAGAAATCGAATGAAATCACGGCCATTCCAGCCTTACTGAAGGTGCTGGCTTTGAAGGGCTGCATCGTCACCCTAGATGCCATGGGGACTCAGAAGGCCATTGCCCAGCAGATGATTGAGCAGGAAGGGGACTACATCCTCAGCCTTAAGGGCAATCAGCCCGGCCTTTACGAGGACGTGCAGCAGATCTTTGCCCATGCCCGACAGCAGGGCGTCAAGGACATGCCCCACGAAGCCCATGAAACGATTGAGAAAGGCCATGGTCGCCTTGAAATCCGCCGTCATTGGCTCCTGGGGGAGGTGGAGCATCTCGTCGATGCCGACCAGTGGCTCGGCCTAAAGCGGGTGGGCTTGATTGAGTCGGAGCGTCGTCTGCCTGAGCAGGCTCCCACGCTCACCCAACGCTACTATCTCACCAGCCTGGACGGCGGAGTAGAGCGCTTTGCCCAGGCCACTCGCAGCCACTGGGGCCTTGAAAATAGCTCCACTGGTGCCTGGATGTCGCTTTCCATGAGGATGACTGTCGCATTCGCACAGGCTACGCCCCACAAAATATGGTCGTCTTGCGACACTTGGCCCTCAACCTCCTTACTCAGGAATCCTCCACCAAAGTCGGCAAAAAAGCCAAACGTCTCAAAGCAGGGTGGGATAACGACTATCTCCTCAAGGTGCTAACCCTCACACAATGAGTATGCATTCGCCCTGTAAACCGGCCTTAAAAACGTGCGTTTTTTCAAGGCCTTTGATATATTGAAAATTAATACAAGTGATCTGAATTCCAGAAATCATCGATTCCGGCATCTATTCAGGTATCTATGGTGGTCATTCCTGCCGTGTCTCCGCTGCCTTCGACCGTGGCCCCGGCTGTGGTCGCCCGTCCGTTCCTCAAGTGGGCGGGGGGGAAGGGGCGCTTGATCGGCCAGTATGAGCCGTATTTCCCGGCGTCCTGTCACACCTATTACGAGCCCTTTGTGGGCGGCGGGGCCGTCTTTTTTCACCTCGCCCCTCGGATGCAGCGAGCGGTACTGGGAGACATCAACCCGGAGTTGGTGAACGTCTATCGCTGGGTGCGCGATGCCCCCAAGGCCCTGATGGCGAAACTGGAGTTCCACAAGCGCCACCACAGCCCCGACTACTACTATGCCATCCGGCGACAGCACCACCTCCCCCTTCCCCTCGACCGGGCAGCGCGGCTCATTTATCTCAACAAAACCTGCTACAACGGCCTCTATCGGGAAAATTCCCAGGGCCAGTTTAACGTCCCCATAGGGCGCTACAACAACCCCGGCATCTGCGACCCTGACCTGCTGTGGGCGGCGTCAGCGGCCCTGCAACGGGCGCAGATTGTGGAACTCCCCTTCACCGACATCCTGCATCAACCGCTGACCCCGGAGGATTGCGTCTACTTCGACCCGCCTTATCACCCCATCAGCCCCACCAGCCACTTCACCCACTACAGCCGCTATGGCTTTGGCCCCGCCGACCAAGAACGCCTTGCCCAGGTCTTTCGTCAACTGGCCGAGCGTGGGGTGAGGGTGATGCTCTCCAACTCGGACTGCGAATTCATTCGCCGCCTGTACGACGGCTTTCCCATCTATTCCATCCAGGCCAGCCGCATGATCAATACCAATGTCGAACGCCGAGGAAAAATTAGTGAGCTACTCATCACCTCCTATGCCGTGGCGCGATAGCCCATCGCTTGACCGCTTTGTGCAGGCCCAGCAGCAAGACTATGCCGTGGCCCTGGCCGAAGTTCGCAACGGACGCAAGCAATCCCACTGGATGTGGTACATCTTCCCGCAAATTCAGGGGCTAGGCTTGAGCGAGGTAGCCTGCACCTACGCCATTACCGATCTAGCCGAGGCCACGGCCTATTTGCAGCATCCCATCCTGGGGCCACGGCTGTTGGAAATCACCGCCGCCGTCCTGGCCCTAGAAGGCCGATCAGCCCACGCGATCTTTGGCGACCCCGACGACCGCAAACTGCGTTCCTGCTGCACCCTCTTTGCCCAGGTCTCACCCCCGGGATCGGTGTTTGAACAGGTGATCGCCAAGTACTTTGACGGTAAACCCGACCCCAATACCTTGGATCGCCTGGTCTGAGGGCCACGGTGGCCTGACGCCCATCCCACCTCCGCAGATCATCGTCCGCCACGGCCTAGCTGATGGCTGGAGAAGCCGTGGCTTTAGCCCGAGCCATGTCGGACAAGGCGGCATTCAGCAGTTGCTCGCGCAGATCGGGGATGACGGCCAAAGCCCTTGTCCAGTCCGGGATTTGGGTGCCGGTGGGGTCTTCGAGGTACTGCTGTCCGGCGGATACAATGACTTGCTCAAAGGCTTCGAGGGTAACTTCCTCCTGGTGGCGGTCGTAGTCGAGGTGGTTGAAGCGGGCATCGACAAAGTATTGGCGGGCTAGATTTTGGGCTTCACGTCGAAATTTAATGCGCAGGCTGCGGATATGGTCGGGGCCAATCACCACTTGCTCGGTTTCGGTGAGGGTGCGCAGGATGGATTGCAGGA
>JALQST010000351.1 GCA_023264315.1 Nodosilinea sp. BSH.14 | reverse complement strand
CCTCCTCTATCTTAGCGAAGTGTTGTGTAAAGCCGTCCTAGAAGGACGGGGTTTCAGACCCAGGAGATTCTGATGACGCTCACCCTTGCCTACCTCGGCCCCGAAGGCACCTACTCCCAATTGGTCTCCCTGGCCTACGGCCTCGAACTGGAACAGCAGCGCCAGGAATCCGTCATCCTGCGGGCCTTTCCCAGCATTCCCAAAGCCATGCAGGCCACCGCCACTGGGGAAACCACCCTCACCATCGTCCCAGTAGAAAACTCTATTGAAGGCGGCGTCACCACCACCCTCGATACCCTCTGGCGGCTCGAAACCCTGCGGGTACATCGCGCCTTAGTCATGCCCATCCGCCATGGCTTTCTGTCCTACGCCGCTGGTCTAGACCACATCCAGACCGTCTATTCCCACCCCCAAGCCCTGTCCCAATGCCAAAACTGGCTAGAGCAGCAAGTTCCCCAGGCCACCCTCGTGCCCACCAGTTCCACCACCGAAGCCCTTCAGCATTTGGCCGACAACCCCACCATCGCCGCCATTGCCTCCGAATGGGCCGCCGAACTCTACGACCTGCCCATCCTCGCCCACGACATCAACGATCTGGCCGACAACTGCACTAAGTTCTGGGTACTTGGCCCGCCGGATAGCCTCGTGGCCCCCGCCGCCGGAACCTACACCTCCCTGGCTTTTACCCTGCCCGTAAACGCTCCAGGGGCGCTGCTCAAGCCGCTTCAGGTGTTTTCTCACCACGCTATCAACCTCAGCCGCATCGAATCCCGTCCGGCCAAACGCGCCCTTGGCGACTACCTCTTTTTCGTCGATCTTGAGGCCGATTGCCATCAGGATAAGACCCACAAGGCCATCCAAGAACTCACCCAATGCACCGAACAACTGATGGATTTCGGTAGCTACGACCTCAGAACCGTGGCTAGTAGTCTAGCCGACGCCAAGACCAAATATAGGAGAGGGGTTGGGGGTGAGGTCGTTTCATAATGGGCTATTCCAACACCTCTTTAAGGGCTGTACGCGCCGCCAAGTGATTCCGGGTAGAAGTCAAAATTTCGGCCTCTCGTTCCAGCCGCTCCTCCGTATCCTCCATCTCCAGCAACGACTGCTGTTCTGGGGCCACGCCATACAGGTTACTGGCCACCCAATAGGACAATTCCGTGGGCTGAGTTGGAATGTTATCTGGAATTTCAATGTCTTGACTGGTCAACTTAGCGGAAAGACGGACGACATCTCGCAATAGCCGATCCACATCTGAGGCAAGGGGGGCCAGGTTACGCTCCGTCGGCTTATCCTCTAGCCACTCCACTAGCCCAACCCGATAGGGCTTTTCTCTGACATAGTTCAAAACGCGAAAACGCTGCTGCCCAATGGTTAAAATTTTCATGCGGTCATCGGGCAGGCGCTGGTAATGTAGGATTTCCGCGCAGCACCCCACTTGGGCTGGCTCCCCAGTCGTAGGATCGAGCATTAATACACCGAATCGTCGATCCCCTTGGAGTAGGGTATTCATCATGATTCGATAGCGAAATTCAAAAATATGGAGGGGAAGATGTCGTCCTGGAAACAACACCAGATCTGGCAATGGGAAAAGCGGTAGTTCTCGAACAGAGATGGATGGAGAAAATGCCATGGACACCCCTAGGGATCAAAACGCCTCTGTGTTCAGCGCCGTGTGGGGTGATAGCCCTTGGCCGTAACACTTGTTAACATAGCTTTGTTATATCTTAGCTTAACTCCCAGACAGAATGAGGCGAGCCGTTTCCGCTAACCTATCCCAGTTTTGATATGCGAGAGAGAGCTCACTCAATACTCAGAGCCCTCTGCCAATCCTATGCACAGAAATCCCCCCGTTTCTGCTAAATGGGGGGATCAGTAGCTACGGCGCTAAGCACTAACCTAAGCCGTTCAGCCAGCAGCCTACAGTTTGACTTCAATGTCAACGCCAGCGGGTAGATCGAGCTTCATCAGGGCGTCAATGGTTTTGGAGGTGGGTTGATAGATATCAATGATGCGGCGATGGGTGCGGCTTTCAAAATGCTCGCGGGAATCTTTGTCTACGTGGGGGGAGCGGAGAACGCAGTAAATGCGACGCTTGGTCGGCAGAGGGATTGGCCCAATGGCGGTAGCATTCGTACGGTTAGCGGTATCAACAATTTTTTCGCAGGATGTATCGAGTAGTTTGCGATCAAAGGCTTTCAGGCGAATACGGATTTTTTGCTGCTGAATCGTGGCCATAGGGCTAACTCCAATTAAGTTGTCAAGGTTCAACGAAAAGACGAATCAGGAAAGGCAAGAACAGGACAATAGATACCTGCCCTTGCCTTCTAAACAGTAGCGCCTAGGGCCTACTTGATGATTTTGGATACAACGCCAGCACCCACGGTACGGCCACCTTCACGAATCGCAAAGCGCATACCTTGCTCAATCGCAACGGGGTTGATCAGTTCCACGGTCATCTTGATCCGGTCACCAGGCATCACCATTTCAGCGGCACCACCGTCATCGGAGGTGAACGCTTTGATGCTACCCGTTACGTCGGTTGTACGCACGTAGAATTGAGGCTTGTAACCGGGGAAGAAGGGGGTTTTGCGTCCGCCTTCTTTTTCGGTCAGGATGTAGACTTCGCCCTCAAATTCGGTGTGGGGAGTAATGCTACCGGGCTTGGCTAGCACCATGCCCCGCTCCACATCTTCCTTCTGAATACCCCGCAGCAGCAGACCAGCGTTGTCACCGGCCATCCCTTGATCAAGGCTCTTCTTGAACATTTCGATACCGGTGACGGTGGTGTTGCGGGTGTCACGAATACCCACCAGTTCAACCACGTCACCAACCTTGACGACGCCGCGCTCAATCCGTCCGGTGGCCACAGTACCCCGACCGGTAATCGAGAAGACGTCCTCAACGGCCATCAGGAAGGGCTTGTCAACGTCACGCTCGGGAGTGGGGATATACTCGTCTACGCTGTCCATCAGCGCCAGAATTTTGTCCACCCATTGGTCTTCGCCGCGCTTGAGGCTGGGGTTAGCGGTCAGAGCTTCCACCGCTTGCAGGGCAGAACCAGGGGTGATGGGCAGATCATCTCCAGGGAAATCATAGGAGCTGAGCAGTTCACGCACTTCCAGCTCTACCAGTTCCAGCAGTTCATCGTCATCCACCATGTCCTGCTTGTTGAGGAATACCACCAGGCTGGGTACACCCACCTGGCGGGCCAGGAGGATGTGCTCACGGGTCTGAGGCATGGGGCCATCCGCCGCAGAGCACACCAGAATAGCACCGTCCATC
>JALQST010000350.1 GCA_023264315.1 Nodosilinea sp. BSH.14 | reverse complement strand
TGGCCGTTCACCCTGAGCCTGTCGAAGGGTGAAAAAGCGGTGAAAAGGCTCCGACAGGCTCAGCCTGAGCGGTATTTATTCGCCAGCCTAGTCATACTGAGAATTGCTGCCAGTTGGCGGCCCTAGTTGACGGCAATGCCCCTATGCTAAGACATGTGGCTTCAGCCCTGGGATAGCGCCATGCAGATTTTGTCCGTCAGCCTTCAAAATTTTAAGGCCCACCAAGACCGTGTCTTTGAGTTTCAGCTTGGCACCAATGCCATTTGCGGCGAGAACGGAGCCGGGAAAACCAGCATTTTGGAGGCCATTGCCTGGGTGTTGTTCAACTACCAGGGCGACTATGCCAAGGAAGACCTGATCCGCAACGGCAGTAGCAGCGCCCAGGTGACGGTGGTTTTTGTTTCCAACCACGATAGCCGCACCTACACCGTGCAGCGCTGCACCCAAAGGGGCTACACCCTGTTTGACCCCCAGCGCAATGAGCGGCTCCCCTATACCCGCCTTAAGGATGAGGTGTTGCCCTGGCTGCGGCAGCATTTGGGTGTTAGTCCGACTACGAACCTGCCCCAGTTGTTTGCCCGCACCGTAGGGGTGCCCCAGGGCACCTTCACGGCGGATTTTTTGCAAACCGCCGAACAGCGTAAGGCCGTTTTTGACGCCATCCTCAAGGTGGAGGACTATAAGCAGGCCTTCAAGCAAATGAACACCCTGCGCCGCTACGCCGAAGATCAGGTGGAGCAGGTGAAGGGGCAGATTCAGCAGTACGAAGACGCCCTCACCCAGTGGGACGTCTTGACCCAGCGCCAGCAAGGCTTGACCCAGGAAATCCAGATTGCGGAACACCGGTTAACCGGGCTCCAGCAGGATCTCCAGACCCTCCAAACAGAACGGGATGCCGCCAAGGCCCAGGCCCAACAGATCCAAACCCTAACCCAGCAGATCCAAACCCTGACCCAGCAGCAACAGGGGAAGGAGCGGGATCTCGTGCGACTTCAGCAGGCGGTGGAGCAGGCCCAGCGAGCGGTGGAAATTTGTACCGCCAACCGCCCAGCCTACGAGGGCTACCAAGTGGCGGAAAAGACCTTGGTTGACCTGAACCAGCGGCAGAGTCAGCGCCAAACCCTCCAGAACCGGTATCAAGCGCTGCAACGCACCTACGGCCAAAAACAGGCGGAACTGGCCCGCTGGCAAACCCAGATGGAAGCCCTAGAGCAGACCGCCTGTGAGGTGGAGGTGCTCAAACCCCTGGTGGATCAGCAGGATCAGCTCGAGGCTCAGCAGAGAACCTACCAGGCCCAGCGGGATCAGTTTCAGGCGGTGCAGACCCAGATTCAGGGCTTGCAACAGCAGCAACAACGCCTAGAGCCGCAGCAGCACCAGGTGGCCCAAGCCCAGGAACGCCTCACCCAATGGCGACCCGCCGTGGGTGAGATTTCCGCCCTGGAGGAACAGCGTGATCGCCTTCAGCAACAGATCAGCCGATTGGCCGCTGCCCGTCAGTTTGAGGCGGATATTCAGGCACTTGTGACCCACAGCCGCCAGCAACAACAGGCCCAGGCCGGGGACATTCAAGCCGTTTTGGCAGAATTTGACACCCTGGTTCGCAGTGTGCCGCTCATTTCGGGGAAGGTCGTTCACAAGCTACAGAATGCGCTCCAAGATGCCTCAGATCTGCACGGGGAACTGCTATCGGCCCTGGATAGCATCCTGCGGGATTTAGCCGATCAAACTGATGAAGCCACCCTGAAACGAAATCTCACGACCCTCACCCATGACCTCAAACAGCGCTACGGCTGGCGAGCTGAATTAGATCAAGAAGCCACCCTCAACGCCCAGGCCGAACAACTTCAGCGGGAACATACTGCTCTCACTGAGCAAATCGCCAGCTTGAATCAGCAGTTGGCCCAACGGGCCACGGTAGAGGCCACCCTGCAGGACTTGGCTAATGCCCTGGAGACCCTTGGCCATCCCCGCCAAAAACAGGCCATCCTGCAAGGCACCCTGACAAATTGGGGCAAGTTGGAGCAAACCGGAGCCCAAATTACGGCCCAGCAGCAGGACATGACCCAGCAAATGGCTGAACTCACGGCCCAACTGGAGGAGTTTCAGAGCCTCGAAGCCGACATCGCCGCCCAACAGACCCAGCGCCACACCTACCAAGCCCCCTACGAGCAATATCTGCGCCACCGGGACTTGGCGAATCAGTGCGCCGCCCTGAAGCGAGATCTGGGCACTACCCAAACCGATCTGGAACAACTCGCTGCCCAGCGGACTGACCTAGACCACCGCTACACCGAAGCCACAGCCACCTACGACCCCGCCCAGGCCACCGCCCTAGAAACCCGCTACGCCAGCCTCAAAACCGAGGCCGACCAACTGGCGGGCGGTTTGCCCCAGCAGCGCCAACGCCTTGTGGATTTGGATCAACAACTAGCGGGCCTCACCGCCCTCGCGGAAAAACGAGACGCCGCCCAGGCCGACCTGAAGGCCCGGGAAAAAATTAAACGGTTTGTTAACTTTGCCCGCAAAGCCTACAACGAAGCTGGGCCCCGCATCACCGAGCAATATGTCCGCAGCATTTCCGTACAGGCTGATCGCCTGTTTCGAGAACTGCTGAACCGTCCCGATGTGGCCCTAGAATGGACCCGCGACTACGACATCCTGGTGCAGGACGGCCCCCACCAGCGCCGCTTCGTCAACCTCTCGGGTGGCGAGCAGATGTGTGCCGCCCTAGCCGTTCGCCTAGCCCTGCTGAAAGTGCTCGCCGACATCGACATCGCCTTTTTTGACGAACCCACGACCAATATGGATAAATCCCGCCGCCAGGGCCTCGCGGAAGCCATCAACCGGATCAAGTCCTTCAAACAACTCTTCGTCATCAGCCACGATGACACCTTTGAAAGCATCACCGAAAACGTCATTGTCGTCGAACGAGAGGGGTGACACCCCTTTGGGCGGCGGCTTCGGCAGACATGACTGGACACCACGGCTTTGAGGCCCGTCGAGTCTGCACGATGCTGCTATAGTAATTTTATACTATTTTAGATAATGCGATATATAGTTCATCTGTATTAATCGTGCGTTTGATCCGGCTGGCTGGTTTCTGGGATGGGTGGGCCAAGAGACTGCGCCCCTTCCCTCGGCACGGTGGGTCTATGGATTTAGCGTTTGCTGGCGGTGCTCACTTTCCAAAAGTCGGTGACGATGATGGCGCAGCGCAGTGGAGTCCCCGGGTGGGGCTGGATCGTTTTACTTAGTGTTGGGTAAGGACTTGGCTGGGGAGTTC
>JALQST010000034.1 GCA_023264315.1 Nodosilinea sp. BSH.14 | reverse complement strand
CAGAGCCTTTGTCAAAAGGATTTGATGGAGATCTGGCTAGTGTATTTTAGATGACTAACAGCTTATCCCTTGTTCATAAAATTTCCAACGAAGAAAACTGGCAGGTAATCGTAAGTAGAATGGAAGAATTTAGGAGTAATTCAAAAATTAGATGTCTCAGTCTTCCTGTCGAGAGTGATGATGAACTGTCGTCAGACAGAGCAACTACTGTAAGTAACTGGTGGCATTCTGTAGAGCAAGGATCAATTGAGTTATCTCTTAAATATCAATATGTGATACATACTGATATTTCTGACTGTTATGGTTCTATATACACCCATTCAATAGCATGGGCTTTGCACACAAGAGAAGTTGCCAAGAATAACAGAAATGATAAAAATCTAATTGGCAATCTTATTGAGGGTACCTCGAAAAATACAGATTCTTCTGGGAGTGGCAACGCGATCTCAAGGGTTCTAGCCTCTTGAAGGTCGCCAAATGGCAATTAATCGAGGTGCCCTAGCCTCTAGATGATGATTGATGCCATTAAAGATGAGGCTGTGGATCTTTCTATGAATAAGTCGTTAGGGCACATTCTTGCCGTTAGTCTTGGAAGTGAACCCGTAATAGCATCTCGGCTATTAAAAACGATACTTGAAATCACTCACATTCGGAGGCATAAAAGTCTTGAGCCGAAACAGACCTAAAAGACCTTGAGGACTAATCAGACTATTTAGCTAATCGGGCTCTAGAGGCCGTAAACCTGATGGATCCTTGGCTTTATCGCCGGGCCAAGCTCAAGCAGACTAGATAGATTTTGAGTTTCCCCATCGTGTTCGGTTCTTCCGGATCTATGGTTTAAACCGTATTTTACGATACGAATAGTGCCTCTTGGGTTCGCTGAAAGCCTTGCTTTGCATAGATGTTCGCTCAACTTATCACCCTGAGCCCGGAAGAGCCTAGTGTATTCTGGATGTGATGCCGTGTATACCCGATCCCACCAATTCACTGACGATGATATCCTGTCGAACTACGGGCTAGGTTTTCAGGAGAATCTACCCAATTCCTAGGATTCCCGAGAAAGAAATGATAAAAAGACTATTAAGGGGTATAATATATCTACCAAATCTGCTGATCTTTGGGGGTTGTTTCCAGTCCAGCGGGTTAAGGTGATTTCTTGCCAGATCGATTTCAAAAGTGAATGGATGTTTCACCAGCGCCTTTTAAATCCATTGATAGCGATCCCATCAACTTATATAAATAGAAAAGTTTCTAGGGTAAAATCTTGTCTATTTAGGGATTCATCTGCATCTACTGGTTTTGGGGTGTCTTGAGCATATGGTAGGCATTAAGGTTAACCATCAGCAACTCGCGAAGGCGATGAAGGTCAGCGATATTGATCTTTTGCTGATTCTGTTAGTGGTCAATCTCATCAAAAACCTGGGTCATCGCTATGGCCGTGTTATTGATGCTGTTTCTACGGCGGCCAAATTTACCGTTTATTTAACTTACTTAGAAGAAGGTAAAAACCTGAGAAGAACGGGGTTCCTTCACCACGTTGAACCCCGGCGAGTCAAAGAAATTGTCAGTGAATTTGAAACTCTAGTTGAAAGCGGTGAACCTTTGCACCTGCTAGGAAGCATTGAGCCCTCCTATTTGATCGGTTTTTCCTACATCTGGGCTGAAAAGTTCCCGATGCAAGGCAATGATTCTCGGCTCAAACTCTTTAATCTCACGACGGGCGAGCGTTTCATTGTGGAAGCCAGTATTGCGCCTAACATCCCTAAGTGCCTCGCCATTCGAGAAGAGCAATTGTACTGCCTCATTGAAGAACTCCATGAGCAGTCTCAGTCTTCATTGCCCGTCGAAAAACGGACAGCCTTTAGTGATGCCCTAGGAGAACATGCCAAGTTTCGGCTGTTAGAGTCTGGTAGCGTGAAGGAAATTAAGCTAAGCCCAGGGCTCTCGGCCTACGTTTTGGCAAAGACCGATTACTCTCCTCGGGATAGGCAAGCTCGGATCCACACCATGATTCAAGACTTGACCCGTTATTTTGAGGGCATGTATGCCTGGGTTGATGAAGATCCTGCGGTTATGCGAGGCATTGAAACCCTGGGTATGCTGCCTGAAAATAAAGAGGCTGCCTTTGAAGAACTCGATCAACTTATGCGAACTTGGGCTGATAAGTATCATTCGGAGGATGCGGATAACCAAGTGGCGCTACAGTTTCTTATCTCTCGACATATGGATGCCCTATAAATCTAATTCAATTGAAAAAAGCAACCTTAATTGAAACGCTCTCTTCTGTAGGTAAAGGGATCATTTTTTATTAAGAAAGACTGAATGGTTAAAGCTGTTCTAGAAATAGAATCTTAATTTTTCGACGTTGATGGTGTTGGATGGTATGAATCAACTCCATCAACCTACAGAATTCCTAGAGTCCGATGTTCTACAAACTGAAACTTCCTTTCCTAGATCCTAGGAAAGGAAGAGAAGACCCTGATGATAGGTTGCGACCCGTGGCTGATTAACTCAGTTGAGGATAACAAACGTTACCGATATTGATATTGTGAAAAGGGAACCTGAACTTCGTCTTTTTGCATTTTTTGCTGCATATCAGCAATCGTCAACATTGAGGAATATCCCTTTCCTGAAATATCGCGAGCAGCGAAGGGCGTGATCACCGTTAACGTTCCTCTCCGTAGGGAAACGCCCAGGTGGAACTCGCCCCACTCACTAATTCGCAAGACTTCTCGGTTTAGAATTTCCTTGTCCATCTCTACTTCAGAATCACAGAGGCGTTCTAGCTTTTTCAGCGTCTCTTGCAGCAGTTCTGCCAGTGCTTTACCAGATACTTTAGAGGTTTTTTGGCTACCGTCATTGGTCAGCCACAACAGGCGAGCATCTTCATGCTGCAAGGTCTCATTCCTAATGGCCTTGAGCCGACCGTAGAAAATCTCCGGATCTGGCAAAAGAAAAGGATCTTCATCTTGAACAGACGGGTAACGAGATACCTCCGTGACTTCTTCAATTTCCTCCGGGCTAGCTTCTGGTGATTTAGGGGGTGTTAGGTCTAGGTTCTGGGCCTGCAAGGTCTCATAGGATGGCGCTGAAGTGACCGTTTCAGGACAGCTTTTTTCGCAGTCCTGAGCCATTTCTAGCGGGTGATCTAATTCCGTGCTTGTCCCTAGATCAATGGATATCGAAGTTTCAGCTAGTTCACTGTCGTGATCGAGATTGGCTAGTTCAGTGAGGAAATCCCACAAACTCACATCTGGATAGTGGTTGTTGAGCAGATAGAGGACGTCCTTAATGGCGGCAGACAGTCGGGCAGAACGCTTATCCGAAATAACTTGGTTAATGCGATTTTGAATTTCTTCAAGCTGTTCAAAACTCAACTGAATCAAGTCATCTTCAATCATGGGAAAGTCTCCTGGAGGATGGGTAGCTGGAGTAATCGGTCACAGGCAAGGCAATCTAAGTTTCGATAAACCGGCAATCTGCCATGAGTCGAGGATTAAAAATAAGTTCACTGACCTCTTGGGAAACACGACCTGAAATGTAAAAGGATTCCTTCATACAGCAAGAAATCAGACAAATACTCTGATAGTAGAGAAATACGGCTTGAAGCTCATCAATCGTAAAGTCTAAATCTTGATCGTCTATCTTCAAAACCTTTAACCACAGTCTGTACAGGTTTCTTTCACAGATTTTACGATGATAGGATGACATATATTTGGTTTTCACTTGTTTTTTAATTCGCGTTACTGTTGAAAAAAAAAGCTTAAATTCCTGAGGCTCCATCAAGCCGTATTCTCTAGCTTTTTTAGATAGCATTAAGGCTAAATCAAAAATTTTTTCCATGGATAATCCCCGTAGAATTTTCGGATCGATGAGGTATTTATTGTTCAGCTTGGGTTGGTATCCAGGATTGGATCGAGGCGGCAAGAAAAAATGTGACTCGGGCTCTAAAAGGTCGATGATTTTCTGAATCTTTTTCAGGATTCTAGACAGTAAATTTTGATCGTAACGCCGACTTCCAAACAGAAAAATGATGTCAAATATCATAAAAGCTACATAACAACGATTAACGGCTTTATCGTGGGATAGGATCACTTTTTCCGAGAGTCTATCGATCAGAATGATAAATGATGATAATCGTTGAGTACAGAAATATCGACTAAGCTGCGGCTTGATAGCATCGATTAAATAGTCAGATCCCTGAATCCCTGACAAAAAGACAAAGACATCTTTCCAGTTAGAATCATTAAAGTATCGCTCAATGACCTCATCCTGAGTCTCTAAATTCTCCATGAGATAATGGGCGACTAAAATCTTCTGAATCATTGGATTCTTAAACTGGCAGAGATTGTTGTCAGAAACGGTAATGAAGTAGAATAGTCTCTCTTCTTTGAAATGATCGATACTGGGTAAATTCTGTGGAATAGAATACTTTTCAAGAATGGCCGTATACAGTCGATAAACTTCCATCTTGTGAAATTTTTGTTTGCCACTTTGCAGGCAAATGTAAGCCATTTCGGAAAGGACTTTTAATCTCAGGGCAGAGGAGTTATCAAGATTTTGAACGCCGTCACTGAGAAGATCTGGAGATGAGTCGGCGACAACCAATTTGGAAATAATTTTGTCATACAAAAAGGTTTGGCCGAGAATACGATGTTCACGGTGTTGATACAGTGACAGTGCAATGCTAAGGCTAAAGGGATTGTGAATAATGTATTGAGTGGTTTTGCTATTGCCTGTTAGGTGATTCCAGACGGTTTCTGAGTTGACCAGACTGGAGGATTCACTTTCTAAAGATTTCTGGATATACTGTTGAGCCTTCTGAGCGTCAAATCCCAGAATTAAGGCTTCATGAAAACGACTTAGAGCATGGGTTTTTTTGAAGGTTCGACAGGTGATAATAAACCGATTTAGTCCATAGCTATCGGCAAAGTCTTTAATTTTCAGGAGTAGTTTATCCTGGAGATCAACGGGAGCCGCATCTAACTCATCAATCAGAATAAGAAATCGACCTTTTTTCAGAGCAGACTCAACGAATTCTTCATGCTCGGGAAATCCGCAGGTTTTAAACTCCTGCTCAATCATGGTCTTGAGGTCAAAATCCTTCTTGAGTTGTTGAGAAATTTGAATGAAGACCGGAATATGGCGTTTAGCTGCCTTAGAAAAATTTTGTCCGCTTAATGCCGCAAGACCAATCTTTTTCAAGAAGGTGGTCTTACCAATGCCCTGTTCTCCCTTGACGATTAAATTGGGGTGTTGATCGCTCAGATCAAAGCCATCACAGACTAAATTGAGATTGGCTAAGTAATCAATTTCCTCATGGGGAAGCATGGCTTTCTTCGTACGCCCTAATAGACCTGATTGGTCGATAAAGTGGGGCTTAACGTAGATATCCTCTAGGGAGACTGAAGGTCGAAACTCCTCCTGTCGAATGAATCCATGCCTGAGGATAAAGTTTTCCTTATACTGCTCTGAAGCATAGAAAATAGCGTGGCTCAGCCGCTGACTAAAGAGCTTATAAGCTTCATCTTTAGTTTCCCAAAGTGACTTGAAGATGATCAGTGAAATACCCTGGATGGCACCGGATGTAATCATGGCAGCAGCTTGAACCGATAACAAGGGACCTAAGAGGCTTGGTGGACTAGAAAGGAATGGGAAACAGGACTAGAAAAATGGGCTTTTGGAGCTTGGGCTTTGGCCTCCTGGGCAGAAGGAACCATGCCCTGATCCGCATGGTTCTCAACTCTGATGTTGGTATTCCGAGGGGTGAAGAGAAAGATATTGATGTCAATTTTTTCCAGTGAACCTTGATACATATAAGCTCCACCGGCGATGAAGTCAACGGATCGTTGAGCTTCTTCCTTAGCCATATTGGCTAGGTTTAGCACCACCACCTGGTTGTTGCGTAGGATATGAACGGCGGATGGCACTTCGGAAAAGGATGTTGGCTCTAGGATGACAACTTCTGAAGTTTGAATGTAACTTTCTGGGGTTGTTTTAGTGTTCTGAGAGGATCCTAGGATTTGACTACTATCGGACGAGCAGGGCAAGCCTGAATTAGCGGTGTAATAGCTAGGCGTATAGTGGTTGAAGGCGGGGGCTTGGAAGGTCATGGCGATGCTCACACTGATGAAAAATGGGCAGAATAGACCAGCGGTATAATGACATGAATGGAACGGATCACTCGTGGGCGGAACATTTACAAAGCTAGGCTGATAGATGGACAACCAATCGTTCGCATTGGTCGATCTTGGCATTGGCGCTGTTGTTTGATGTCGTGGGATGATTAATTGGTGTAACTGTTTGGGGAACGATGGCGTTGGCCGAGGATAATGCTGCAACGGGAGAAACATCAACAGTGCTAGCAGATTTATTACCCATGGTAATGGCTCCTTGAAAGGTAGAAAGAGTAGTTTCGCTAACGTCGAGCTCAATCAGTTTTTTGCAAACCACATCGGCAAAGTCGTAGTCGAAATGGTGAACGGGATATCCCTTAAGACTCCAGAATTGTAGAATCCTAGAGACGGAGTTGACCTTATATCGGCCCTGGTAAATAGCCTCTACGGTGGCGGTAATGACCCATTTTCCAGGATATAAGTTTAGCCAGGAATGAATAAGATCAGCGAGATTGCTTCCGCCTAGTTCAAAGCTGTAGTTGCTTAATAAAGCAAAGGTGACAGCAGCCGGATTTTTGCGCATAACAGTTCTCAGTAGCCTATGGAAATCAGGCTTGATAGGTTTAATATGAAGCGTTGAACCTAAGGGGACTTAGGCGTTCGGCGTTGCTTTGGCTAAGCAAGCTTTCGCGGAATCCAGTCCAATTTCCATTGATTTCAACAGACCGGGGTGGATCTGGAGCGAAGGCTAGATTTTCTGCACCAAAATGCTGAGGACTTCCTTGCTATTGGGCCGGACTTGGAAGGGGCTCCAATCGGCGGTGCTGGCATAGCCCATGGAGTGAAAGGCCGAGATGGCTTTTTTAACGGTGTCACGGGTGCCGACGAGCAGAATTTTGAGGGTATCGGTTTTGGCGGCCGGTTGGCTGGGGGCGCTGGGGGGCAGGGGCAATCGACGTCTCGCGATGGTGGACTGGGCGGTGGTGGCGAGGCTGGGGGGCAGTTCAGCGTTGAAGCGACCGGTGCCGCGACCGTCGGAATCATGGAAGTTGTGGCTGATGTTCATGGTGTTTAATTGGGCGTTAAGGGATTGGCGAATTTCGACTTCGGTGTAGAAGCGGCTTTCGACGCCGCAAACGGGCTTGCATTTGTAGTAGCTGGTGGCGCGGCCATGGATATGACCGTCCACTTCCCACCAGTGTCCACCTTGGAAAAATCGGGTGCCGATGGCGAGTCCTTCGGGTTTGGCGGGGCTAAGGGGGGCAACGCTGGCTCGACGGGACTTGCGGCACGGGGCGAGTTCATGGTTGGTCATTGTCAATACCTGCCTGGACGATGAAATGGATTGGGGAATAGGGCTGGTGGAGTGCAACCTGGCTTTCCACCTGACCTAATTCTACACAAGACGTAGATTTAGGTCAACACCTCACGGCTATAAATCGTCTTCACACGTAGATTTTGTTTTTGTGGTAAGACTATCTACGGTTCCATTCCTAAGAGTCATGCCTATCCGATGGAAGTTGCATGAGGTCATGTCTAGGCGGCGGATTCGCAATAAGGATCTGGCGGAGGCGTTAGACATTACTGAAAATTCGGTCTACCGATTGCGGAAGGCGGAGGATATGCCTCGGCTGACACCGCAGCGGCTAGAGGGAATCTGCGAGGTACTGAACTGTCAACCGGGGGAACTCCTGGAGTGGGTGGCGGAGGATAAGCCGCTGTATGGCTATCTGCGCCGCCAGGAGTCGTTATCCAATGACGCCAGTGAAGCGGCTGCTACTTCTAATGCCGTGATTTTGCAACATGCCCAGGCCGCGCCCAGGGCGGTGTCAATGGTGACGTTGCAACGGCTAACCCAGTATTACCAACCGATTTTGGCCTTGGCCTGGCAGGGATTTGCGGAATACGGGCCGGGGGCCGTGGTGTTCACGGATTTGGCCACGGGGCCAAAGTTGGCGTTTGTGGAACAACAGAACTTGACAGACCAGCATTGCATTGAAGCCATTGAGCAGAACAATCCAGAGGTGTCGGCGGTGGTGTTGTACTACAAGGATGCAGACTACTCAAGAACCGACTATGGGGTGTTGACGCTGATTGGGCCGAAGTCTCCACCGGAGTGCTTTGCCCTCAGCTACAAGGCCTAACTACCGAAATATCGCAGATTGCAGGGTGAGGTAGCGGTTTTGGGATCCAGCATATGGCTGGCCGGAGCATCAAGCCCGATGGACGAACCAAACGCCTTCGAACCTTCCTCGCAGGACGACGCCCTTTCCCGAGGGCTAGGGTGTCGGTGAAGTCGAGGGGCTCGCCACCGGAAGCAGGTTGGGGGAGGCGGATGATAGGTCTGTGTCAGTTATCCAGTCATCCAGTTGTCCGAGTGGAAGACCTTGCAGGGTAAGGTAGCGGTTTTGGGAGTAGGCAAATTTAGTGGCGTATTCGGCGCGCTTGGTTTGGGCTACCTCATAGCTGGCACTTTGGCTGGACACCGCGTTCATATAGCTGAGGGCCTCCTTCCACTGGGTCGCTACGTTAGACCAATCCTCCGGGGTGCTAGCGCTAGAGGCCATATTGGAGGCAGATTCTGCGGCCTTCACCGCCATGCGAAAGGGAGCCATTTCCAACTCACCCTGGGCGTAGGCCAGGTTATCTTCATAGATCTGCTTCCGTGCCTGGGTCTGGGAAAAGAGGGGGTGGTCGGCAGCGATGGGTTGCAACTCATCAATGGCCTGCCGCCAAAGGAGAATCACCTGCTGCCAGTCTTCTGGGGCCAGGGCCGACTGGGTCAGTTCCGCCGCTGTGTAGGCCAAGCGCATGGATTGGGCCATCGCCGCTTGCTCGACCGTCCGCTGGCTTTGGGGGGCCGCCGCCGATGACGACGGCAGGGTGCGGCGCGATTGGGCCAAGGTTCGTTGCCCTAGAGTCAGGGCTTGGCGGTCCAGGATTTGGGGTTGGGCCGGGGCCGGGTTGAGGTGGTTGGTGCTATGGGCATAGACCAGCAGTGCGCTGGCTGTGGTACCCACAATGGCAGCAAAGCTGCCCCACCACAGCCGCGCCGAACTGGGCGCAGCGGACACCGGGTCTAACGGAGACTGGGCGGAGGCATCGTCCTGAACAGGAATGCTGGCTTGGGACATAGCACCCGTTGGGCCGGGGTGAAAGACATGGGTGGGCACCGAGGGTTCGGGATCGCCAATGAGCTGATGCTTGATGCTGGCCACTGCACGGTGGGCCGACTCTAGCTCGAAGGAACTAAGGGGTTTGGCCGCCGCTAAGGCACGACCACGAGGCTGATAGGGGGTTAATACAGGGGGAATATAGCCCGGTTTGGCCGCCAGAATTGCCTTGAAGGGCTGAGGTGCGCGGGCGTGCGCGGGCTGCCACACCGCCTGGGCCGCCTGGGCCACCTGGGCCACCTGGGTCATGACGGGCTCAGCCCCATCCTCAAACCCATCGAAATACTCATCAATGTTGACTCGCTGGCTTTTCTCATGGCGACGCATGGTGTACTCCTCGACAGTCCTAGTGGAAGTATTCAAGCCAGAAACTCAATTCTGGGCCTGCTATCTTCCGTAGGCTCATCTTGGCCGACTTTTCTAGGTGCAACAAGGGTGCCGTGAAACCCCCTTCATGGGGTATCTCACCCCTAATCGGATCAGGTATCTCACCCCCTATGGATGGAGCCTTGCGCCACTGATGGCTGAATCAATAGATTCAGAGTCGCTAGCCCCAATCCCTTGCCCCCAGGCCCTTTCACGGCCATCGCCAGTCTGGGGACGATGCTGGGACGACCGGTGAGGCCGGAGCCATTGTTTTTCCCAGTTTGGGGCAGAGGCCCGATGCAATCCCTCAGTTGTAGTGCAAGTTTTTATTTTTGAACCAAAAAATTTTTGGGGTCATTTCCCCTCGACGAGGATAGCCCGGAATTTTTTGCGTGCATGGATCCGTGATTCATCATCCGCAGATTCAGTGCTGGCGGGCCTAGGGAGCGGGTTGCACCACCAGGGTATTTAGATCCACCAGGCCAGACTGGTCGGGGGCAATCTCAAACTCCAGGGGAGCCCGGTCGCGCAGGCGGATTTCGTAGCGGCCTGGGCTCAGCCCCATCAGCGCAAACCGCCCCACCCGGTTGGTGAAAAAGCCCTGGGTGGGCCAGGTTGCATCCGACAGAGACACCACCTCACCGCCCTGAAGCCCCAGGGGGTCGCCGTTGGCATCCACCAATACCCCCCCGCGCAAAGGCTGTGGCGTCGGTGCCCGCCAAGATTAACGTTCCGCTGCGGTAGCTGGGCCACACCACCCATTCGCTGGGGCCAAGGTCGTAGCCGAGGGGCGCTTCCAGGGCCTCCAACCGCAGACGGGAAACGTAGTAGGGCTGGAGGTCGGGAATCACCGCTGGGCCAAAGCCGTTGACCACGGCCCCATAGCCACTGCCGGAGGGATTGACCCCAATGCGCTGCCCCCGCCAGCGATCTCGCGGCACCACCAGAGCAAAGCTATTGGTATTCGGACGCGACCAGCCAAAGCGGCCATCGGCAAACACCAGGGCGGTGCCAAAGGTGAGCCGGGTGGCGTGGGTCGTGGTTGTGTCATCGGCGGCATTGAAGGAGCTATCCCAGGCTTGGTTTAGCTTGAGGTCAAAGCGATAGTCGGTGTAGCTCATTTCGCCCAGCACACCGTATTGATCGCCGTTTTGGTTGAGGCTCAGTGACCAGCCCGGGGCCATCAGCGGTTGGGCAGGGCTGCGCCGCCACTGCAATTGATTGCTAGCGCGACTGGTGTTGCTGAGGCGCGTATTGAAAGACAGGGATTGCCGTCGTTCTGGTAGTAGGAGCAGCCAAGACAGCCCCACAAAGACCCGCATTTCGTCCTGGTTTTGGGGGGTGCGGCTGTAGTTGGCGTTGATATTGCCACTGAGGCCATGGCTAAAGCTTTGGGAGATCCCCAGGTTGAGGCTGTAGGTATTGGGTTGGGTGCGGCCAAAGCTGTAGCTGCCGCCCAGGTTGAGGCTGGTGCTGTCAAACAGGCGTTGGCCGTAGGAAGCGGAGATTTGCAGCCAATCTGGGCTGGGGTCGAGGCTGGTGAGGGTGGTGAAGCGATCATCGCGATATTCCGCCGTCACCCGAAATGAGCGCTGGGCCACATCCTCGGCTTTGGTGGGCCGTTCATATTGCAACCGGGCCGCCACCCCCAGGCCCACTTCACCCCGATGGCTGAGGGCCACATCGCCGCCCCAGTTGCCCAGGGCCGAGGCCCAAATGCCATCGGCCTCCACCATCTGAAACGAAGGCGTGGCCTGGAGGTAGCCGCCCAGGGTGCGGGTGCGGGTGGCTCCCCAGCGGTGGGCCAGGGCCAGTTGGGGCTGGCTCCAGTCGTATTGGCGCTGGCCGAGGGCGGTGCTCGACGGAAAGCCCAGGTTGTAGGAAAACTGCTGGAGACCCGGGGCCAACAGGTTCCCAGCCAGGGCGGTACGAAAATCAAGCCGCTGCACTTGGCCTAGGTCGTCGGTGATGATCAGTTGAATATCGTTGGAGCCCGTGGCCAGGGATAGGCTGCGGATATCCTGGGGGCCAGCGTCAAGGCGGAGCTGCTGCACCCGCGCCCCGTTGATATAAATTTCCACCTGGGAGGGGCGCTCTAGGAAAAAGCTAAATTCCCCTGTGGGGCGGGTGATGCGGTAGGGCTGCAAGCTAAAGTTGCGCGACACCGAAATGCCCCCCAAGGGCACCAGGGCTTGAAACGCCCCACTCACCGGAACGGTAATATCTCCGGCGATGTAGCGCAGGGCGTTGGCCGGATCGTCTCGCACCAGGCGCACATCCCCCCGCTGAAAACCGGGATCGCCCGCCTCCAGCACATCGGTCTTGCCCTCCAGCACCCAGCCCATCACGTTTAGCGCCCCATCCAAGGCCAGCCGCAACGGTTGCCGCCCGGTGGGATCCCGTCCGGCCCAAATCATGTCGTTGCCGCCCAAAACGTTCACATAGCCGCTGACCTTGCTGATGGGCAGTGCATTCGCCGCCTCCGGGGGCACCCCCAGGGCATCCACCACGTTGGTGCGCCGCAGGGCCGGGGGAACGGTCAGATAGAGGGCCAGTTGGCTTTGGTCAAAAATGGCGGTGAGGCCCACCTGCTGAAGCAATTCAAGGCTTAAAAACCCCGCCTCGTCGGCGCTAGCCTCTAGCTGAGCCTGGATCTCCGGCTGCAAGAGATCACGGGTTTGCTCTAGCACCGGAGCCCCCTGCACCCGGCTGGCCCGCCCCCCGGAAATGGCCACAATGGCCTGCCCCCGCCGCTGATCGTTAATCGAAAAGGGGACGGGAATAGTTTGATCCTGCGGTCGAGGCCGCCCAAAAATTTGCTCGAAGAGATCATCCTCCGATCCCGGCTCAGCAGTGGGTGGACTGGTCGGCGCTTCCAAATCCTGGGTTTCCACATGCTCAGATTCAGTGGGCAGGGATGTTTCTGGATCGGGAGAGTTTTCGACCTCTGGGGGATTTTCAACCTCTGGGGACAGTTGCGACAGCGGGAACAGGCTCGTCCCCCTCGGCCCGGTCTCAGGGGCAATGGTGGCCCGGGTGGGCTGGGTGGAGGGTATCGCCCCCGGCAGAGTGGCTGGGGACGCTGCGGCCTGTGGATCATGAACCGCTGGGAGACTGGCCTCAGGCAGGGCGGTGTCTACCACCGGAACCGGCTGGGGCGAAAGCTGGGGGGCCGCGCCGGGGGGCAATTCAGGGGCAATGGTGGCCCGAGTGGGCTGGGTGGACGGTATCGCCGGGGGCAACGGGGCCGGGGATGGTGCAATTTGATCCTCAACCGCTGGAGGGTCGGCCTCGGTGGGATCCGTTGATGACTCTGGTAAGGCCGGTTCTGGCTCAGATGGAGCCGTTTCTACCGCAGGCGAAACGGGTTCTACCGTGGGCGAAACGGGTTCTGGCCCAGTCGAAGAAGTTTCTGCGACCGCCGAAACGGCTTCTGCGACCGGCGCAGGCGACACCGGGGCGGGCGGCACTGGCTGGGGCGAAAACTGGGGATCCGGACGAGGCCTGGGAGCCGTTTCCGGGGAGATCGCAGCCTTGGGGGGTGGGGCGGGCGGTTTTGTGACCTGGGGCACGTCGGCTTCGGGGGGGCTTTCCTCGGGGAGAGCTTCCGCAGCCGGACTGGTGGCCAGGGCCTCGCCGCCCCTCAGCGTCAGGCTGGCACTGCCGAGCAAAAGAACCGTTTTCTGAAGCTGATTAAGGGGCATGTGGATGATCTCCCCGCTGGGGCTGGGGCCAAACCCGCACGGTCATCGGCCCTAACGCAGGGTAAAGCTGGCGGTAACGGAGCCAACGGGCAAGCCTTCGGGCCAGGGCATCACAAACTGGCGTTGGTGTTGAGCCAGCACATTCTCGCCGCTAATTCCGGTAAGTTGGTCGGGTTGCAGGGTTAGGCTGGCCCCTGGCTGGTTCACAGGCGCTAGGGTGAGGGTGAGCCCCGACAGCAGTTGGTGGGCGGTGCCTTGGTTGTTAAACTCCAGCAGCAGCTTATCTTGGCCACCGATGCGCTGGTGGCTGGCTTGGCTAATCACCACGTCGGGCTGTGCCCCTGGGGGCGTCACATACAACGCCGCCACATAGCGATAGAGGGCCGTGATCCGAACGGTAACGCCGGTGGGGGGTGCCTCTGGGCCACCGAGGTCGATGGGCAGTTGTTCGGTAATCAGCCGAAAGGCTTGTTCCACGGCCACATTAGGATCGCCCAACCAGGTGACACGCACGGTTTGCACCTGCCCCGGTTGCAACACAATTTGGGGCGGATACACCACAAACTCATCGTCAGCGTCGTTCTGGGTTTCGTTGCCCTGACGATCCATCTGGCGATCCGTCACCCGGATCTCAATGGCCACGGGTTCCGTTCCGGTGCTGCGGACTTGAAACGCCCCCGCAGACCGCCCCCCCGACGGCTCTAACACCAGGCGAGAAGGGGTGAGCTGGTAGCTGGCATCCGCCCAGGCCGGAGTCGCCATCAACACCCCAGCCCCCACCAGCGCCGAGGCAACACCGCCCAAACAGGACAGGCCCACATAGGGTAGAGATTTCATCACAGCCTCCCAGCACTTACCAAAACAATCGTTACCCAGACAATCTCATCAGC
>JALQST010000349.1 GCA_023264315.1 Nodosilinea sp. BSH.14 | reverse complement strand
TCGACAGGCTCAGGGTGAACGGCCAATTTGCCAAAATGAGAATTGCTGTCATCCTTGTCGGTGCGATCAACCTAAGGAGACGCTGTGGTATCCCAAGACTGGACGATGGCCGACCTAGCGGCTCTGCTGCACGGCCAGGAGTGGCAAGCCGCTGACCAAGTCACCTATGCCCTCATGCTCAATGCCGCCCATCGCCAGCGGGAGGGGAGCCTCACCGCCAACGACCTGGCCCTCCTGCCCTGCCCCCTGCTGCATCGAATGGATTGGCTGTGGCTAAATGCCAGCCAGGGGCAGTTTGGCTTTTCGGTGCAGCAGCGCCTCTACCAAAGCCTGGATCAAGACTTCGACCCCGCCAGCCTCAGTCCGGCAAACCCGCACCCGTTTTGTCAGGCGGTGGGCTGGCTGATGGTGACGGTGCCGCGTCCCCTAGCTTTCTTCAAGTTCTACGACTTTCTCAACTTCAGCCTGGAGGCCCCCGCTGGACACCTCCCTGCCCTCTGGTACTGGCGGCTGACCTGGATGGAATCCCTCCAAACAGGGGGCTTTGGCACCGGGCGCGGCGGGGGCTTTGCCGACTTAGCCCGCCTCGATGCCCTGATGCTCCGTATGGCCCGCTGTAGCCAGGTGGCCTAGGGCGCTAGTTCAAGGCATTCCAGGTGGCGGGGCCAACAATGCCATCCACGGTTAGGTTGCGGGTTTGTTGAAGTTGACGTACAGCCGCCTCGGTTTGGGGGCCAAAAAAGCCGCTAATGGGGCCGTTATAGACCTGCTTGGCCCGCAGCCGCTGTTGCAAAAATCGCACCGCCTCCCCTTCCATGCCGGGGCGCAGGATGGGCAAACTGGCCGATGGCGGCGGGGTGGGGGTAGTCGGCGCGGGGCGAGTTGGCGCAGGATTGGCTGGCGCGGGATTGGTCGGCGGCGGGGTGGGATTGCTAGGGGAATGCGTGGTAGCCACGGTTTGGCCAGGGGGGGTGACATCGGCGGCAGGGGCCGGGAGTAACTTACTCCAGGTGGCTGGCCCCACAATGCCGTCGGCGGTAATGGAGGCCGCCTGCTGGAAACGCTGCACCGCTAGTTGGGTGTCTTCCTGGAATAAGCCTGACACTGGCCCCGTATAGTAGCCCAGCAGGATCAGCATCGCCTGAAGCTCGCGTACCGACTCTCCCTGGCTACCGAGGCGCAGGGTGGGGCGCACAATGCGCCCGCCGCTGACGGTGGGGTTAGCCGGAACATTCGGGCTAGGGGTTTGGGCCAGGGCCGCAGGGATCCAGCCAAGCCCCGTGGATAGCAGCACCGATAGCCCCAGGCACCGCAGCACCGTGGGCCAGAAAGGGTGAAATAACGGAGACGAATTAACCATGACAGGGACTCCAGGAGGGCCGCCGCCCCGGTCAGTCAACGGCTACCAAAACTCGGATAACCGGGCCGCAGGGCTTAGTCGAGTGCCATTATAGACCGAACCTTCCGATTGGCACCGAGGTGAGGTGGACGGTGGATCACTCCGCCCATTCTGCCCAATCCGCCCATGCCTCGGTGCGGCGGGCTTATATAAAAAACGGCCCACCCTGAGGGCAGGCCGTGTTAAGCCATTATCCTAGGCGGATTCCGTGGCGATGATGGGCCGGGACAACCGTTGACCGCTCGATCTACAGTTGGGGCACAAACTGCTGCTTATCGGGAACCACGGTGTATTCCGAGACGATTTGGCGGAATTCGTCGCCGTCGATGGTTTCTCGTTCCACCAGCAAATCCACCAGGCGGTCGATCAGGGCTCGGTTGTCGCGCATGATGCGTTTGGCCTCTTCGTAGCACTGGTCTACGATGACGCGCACCTGGGCGTCGATGCGAGAGGACACTTCCTCGGAATATTCCGAGCGGGAGAGCCAGTCGCGCCCGAGGAACACTTCACCCTGGGAACTTTCCAGAGACAGCGGCCCCAGGTCGGACATACCAAAGCGCGTCACCATTTGCCGAGCCATGTTCGAGACCTGCTGGAGGTCGTTTCCGGCCCCGGTGGTGACTTCGGCATCGCCAAAGATCACATCCTCAGCGGCGCGACCGCCCAAGGCTCCGGTGATGCGGGCCAGAATTTGGGCGCGGGAGATCAGCATTTGCTCTTCGCTGGGGGTAAACCAGGTCAGACCCTGGGCTTGGCCGCGAGGAATCAGCGTCACCTTCTGCACGGGGTCGTGGTCTTTCACCAGGGTACCGACGATGGCGTGGCCCACTTCGTGGTAGGCAATCAGGCGCTTGCTCTTGCTGTCTACCAGGGGGGTGCCTTCCATCCCAGCAATCACCCGATCCACGGCGTCGTCAATTTCGGCCATGGTGATGGCGTCCTTGCGGCGGCGGGCGGTGAGGATGGCGGCTTCGTTGAGCAGGTTGGCCAAGTCGGCCCCGGTGAAGCCCGGGGTGCGACGGGCGATGGCTTCCAGGGAAATCTCATCGGCCAGCTTTTTGTTGCGGGCGTGGACTTCCAGCACTTCCACCCGACCCTTGATATCGGGGGGATCCACCGTCACCTGACGGTCGAAGCGACCGGGACGCAACAGGGCGGAGTCCAGCACATCGACGCGGTTGGTGGCGGCAATGATAATGATCCCGGTGTTGCCCTCAAAGCCGTCCATTTCGGTCAGCAATTGGTTGAGGGTTTGTTCCCGCTCGTCGTTACCGCCGCCGATGCCTGCGCCCCGCTGGCGACCCACGGCGTCAATTTCATCAATAAAGATGATGCAAGGGGCGTTGTCCTTGGCTTTTTTGAACAGGTCGCGGACGCGGGAGGCACCCACCCCGACGAACATTTCCACAAACTCAGAACCGGAGATGGAGAAGAAGGGCACCCCAGCTTCCCCAGCAATCGCCTTGGCCAGCAGGGTTTTCCCGGTTCCGGGAGGGCCAACCAGCAGCACACCCTTGGGAATGCGGGCACCGATGGCCGTGAAGCGTTCGGGCTTTTTCAGGAAGGTGACGACCTCTTGCAGTTCTTCCTTGGCTTCGTCAATGCCAGCCACGTCATCGAACATGACGCCAGTTTTGGCTTCCATCATGAAGCGGGCCTTGGACTTGCCGAAGTTCATGGCTTGGCCAGGGCCACCGGCCCCACCGCCAGACCGCCGGAACAAAAAGAACAGTCCACCAATCAACAGCAGGGGGAACAGCAGATTGCCCAGGGCACCCACCAGCGCCCCATCGTTGCGAGGGGGGTGAGAATCGAGGCTGATGTTGGATTCCCGCAGACGGCTGACCAGGTCGGGGGAGTTGCCGGGGAGATCCACCCGCCAGCGCTGCACC
>JALQST010000348.1 GCA_023264315.1 Nodosilinea sp. BSH.14 | reverse complement strand
GGGCATTGGCAGCCGCGCCGTGGCCCTGGTGGTGGACTATACCTGTTTGGGTCTGGGGATCTTGGCCCTATCGGTGCTGTATAGCATTGTGTTGATTCAGATCCTCGGCCTGGAGCCCGTCCTGAATGCCGCCACCGAGACCCTTCAGCTTTGGGCAACGGCCATTTTTTTAGTGCTGCTGTTTGCCCTGTATATCGGCTACTTTGTGCTGTTTGAAACCCTCTGGTTTGGCCAAAGTCCCGGCAAGCGCTACACCAAAATCCGCGTCATCCGCGACGATGGCCAACCGGAACGCATCACCCAAGCCACCCTGCGATCCCTCCTGCGTCCGGTGGATGACATTCTGTTTCTGGGCTTTTTCTGCATTCTGCTCACCCCCCAGGAAAAGCGCATTGGCGACTGGCTGGCGGGTACCCTAGTGGTGCAGGTAGACCCCAACACCCACGGCACAATCACCATCCCCGAGCGATCCCAGGCCATCGGGCAAGATATCCTGGCCCTGGCAGACATGGCCAAACTGAGCCCTGACGACCTGGCGACCATCCGCGACTTTCTGCAACGCCGCGCCACCCTCAGCCCCAAAGCCAAAAACCAGGTCAGCGACCAACTAGCCCGCCGCTACCGGGATCAAATTGGCCTCACCAGCCTGCCCACGGAAATGACGACCAATACCTTTTTGGAAGCACTGTATTGGGCTTACCAGGAAGGACGGGGAGAATAGTTGTCGTTTCTTTACGGAGTCAGGGATTGCCGTAGCGATGGTCGGGGTAATGTGCAAGGATCAAGGTATAGCGCTTCAGACGGCAACCCTGCCGATGGGATCCGAGGAGGACTACCATGAAACCAATCTTTGCCCTAGGCGTAGCCTTTGTGCTGCCCATGGTGATGACCCTGCCCATCCGGGCCGAAAATCCTGACCAGGTGCAGCAACTCCTCACCACTAACCTCTGCGCCGGGTGCGACCTGGCCGGGGCCGACCTCACCCAGGCCCACCTGATTGGGGCGGATTTGTCCGGGGCCAACCTCGCGGGAGCCAACCTAACGGAAGCGAACCTAGAGGGTGCGGATCTTTCGGGGGCTAATTTGGCCGGAGCCAACCTCAGTCAGGCTTTTATGACCAATGCCCTGCTTAATAACGCCGTTCTGGATGGGGCCAATCTCACGGACGCCTGGATTTATTTCGCCGAAGTAGCGGGTTCCTCCTGGGTGAACGCTGACCTCACCGGCACCGAAATCGTGGGCACCCCCATCAGCATTGGCGGCGACTAGACGATCCCTCGCCTCTGACCACCAGCGGCCCTCATTCAACCCGCCATCTGCCCTACTGCACGACCAAGCGAGACAGACTGGTGTTGGGGTAATAATTACCGAGAATTTCCGTATAGCGGAACCCCTGTCGCGCTAACTCCATGGCTCCGGTTTGGCTCATCCCCCGGCCTCCGTGGGCCGCTTGCACAATGGCATCGGAGGCCGCATAGAGGGATTCTACAATGCCACCGTTGTAGCTAATGAATTCGCCAGAGGTGGCCGCCACAGCGGCCTGGGTGGTGTTGGTTTCCTTGGCAATGCCCAGATAAGCCTGGTAGCGCTGGGTGTTGTCTAGGTCGTAGGGGCGGTTGGCATGGCGTACATGGTGCACCAGGGCATAGGATCTCGCAGCGATAGCTTGGGCCTTCAGGGCCTCTAGGGGCCAATTGACGTACATTTCGCTGCCCACCACGCTGCTCAGATAGTCGTGCATCAGCACAAAATTCACGGCGGTGAGGGTAGATCCATTACCCATCAGCAACACCCGTCCCTTAAACCAGGCATTGCCCACATAGACATAGCCCCCATCCCCGGGCTCTAGCCACACCGTGTTGGTGAGTTGGCAGCCGCTATACCCCAGACCGCCGCCCTGGGGCCGCACGACCACACTGCGCTGGGCCAACAGGTTGCAAAAGCCTTGACCGTTGAGATCCATCAGGTAGCCAGCGTTGGAGGTAGCCACCTCTAGGGCCCCTACATTCCGGGCCACGGCTACCCGCATTTCTAGGTTGGTATCAATGGTTTTGGCTGGGTCAAAGGCGACATTAACGGCGGGGCTGGGCAGTGCCGGGGGCTGGGGAACGGTGCGGGCAGCAGGGTTAGCCGTCACCGATGTCACCGTGGAGGCTGCCTGGGCCGCTGTCATCGGGGCCGCACTGACCATGGGATTGGCCATTCTAGGGGTGGCCGTGGCATCGGGGGCACCGCCCGGATCCAGCGTCACCTCCATGAACAGCCGCTGCACCCGATAGAGATCGACGACGGATTGCCGCACCAGCCCCGTGGACGCCCACAGGGAGGATTGCAACGAGGTCGGTGCTGAGGACGGCTGCCAAAGGGTGGTGGGTGCAGGGGGAATCTGGGTGATCAACAACCCAGCAAAGATGATGCCCCCTGCGATCTGAAGTCGCTTGGCGGCCTTGGCTCGCCGCCAGGTGGAAGGATAGAATGCCTGGAGATTAAGGGTTTTCATCGGCGAAGTTCGCACGGGCCGTAGATGCAGTTGCCGAAGGGGCTGCTGGCGAGTTTGGGATCGCCCAGTCATCCAAAAACACTTCATCAGAATCTCCTGGGTCTGAAACCCCGCCCTTTCAAGGCGGCTTTACAGGTTATGCGTTAAAATGTGAGGCATGGAAAAAGCTTACAGCTACCGTTTTTACCCAACTGCCGAGCAAGAAGGCTTGCTGCGGCGGACGTTGGGTTGTGTGCGCTTGGTGTACAACCGAGCGCTGGCAAAGCGGACTGAGGCTTGGTATGAGCGGCAAGAGCGGGTGGGGTACGCCCAAACCTCCGCTCTGCTGACGGTGTGGAAAAAGCAAGATGACCTCCAGTTTTTGAATGAGGTGAGCTGCGTTCCCTTGCAACAGGGATTGCGGCACTTGCAAACCGCTTTCACCAACTTCTTTGCGGGTCGAGCAAAATATCCCAACTTCAAGAAGAAGCGAAATGGGGGCAGTGCTGAGTTCACCAAGTCGGCCTTTCGGTGGAAGGATGGTCAGGTTTTTCTGGCTAAGTCCGAAGAACCCTTGGCGATTCGTTGGTCGAGGACATTGCCGGAAGACGTTGTCCCTTCGACCGTCACCGTTCGTCTTAGCCCCGCTGGGCAGTGGTACATTAGCCTGCGGTTTGATGACCCCAGGGATTTGACTTTGCCTCCTGCTCAGCAGTCGGTGGGACTGGATGCTGGAATTAGTAGCCTGATTACCCTGAGTACTGGGGAGAAGGTTGCCAACCCTAAGCATTTTGCCAAGCACCGAAAGCGGTTGCGTCGTGCCCAGAAAGCCTTGGCTCGAAAGGAGAAAGGTTCTCG
>JALQST010000347.1 GCA_023264315.1 Nodosilinea sp. BSH.14 | reverse complement strand
AAGAATTAAAATATGATGATCAAGTCGTGGAATACCGATCAATATTTTAGGGGACTAGATTTCGACATGAGTCTCATTATGAGATAGCGTTTTCAGCATTTTTCGAGGTGCCCTGAGGATGTTCCATCTGATTATATTTTTACGTGGTGCAAAGAGTCTCGCTAGAACCCCATATCTCTACAACGCAAGAACCCCTGGATTGCTGTGGTGGTCACAGAATATCAGGGGTTCAGGAGAGTTTAGGTAGGGATGATGGGCGATGCCCATCTTAGGTTTTTAGGAGCGATCTGCCGTAGCTTTAAACCGACCTAGGAGGCCGTGGCAGACAGTTCCTTGGCAGCGACTTCGTTGCCGTTGGGTTGGCGGGGTTGGATGAGGCCATAGCCGCCGTGGTTGCGTTCGTAGACCACGTTGATTTCGTTGGTTTCTGCGTTGAGGAACATATAGAAATCGTGGTCAATGAGCGTCAGTTGTTCCAGGGCTTCGGACACCGTCATGGGCGGCATTGCGAAGTATTTGGCCCGGATCACCTCTTCGGGAAGTTGAGGTTCGGCGTTGGTTAGTACCTCCGTAACATTAGTAACGGGCGCTTCGTTGAGGTAGGCTTCCGTGGTTTTGCCCAGGTTGCCATGCCTGCGGTCGTTGCGCTTTTCTTTGAACTTGCGGAGTTGGCGGCTAATTTTATCGGCAACGAGATCGATACTGGCGTACAGGTTTTCGCTGCTTTCCTCAGCCCGCACAATGGCCCCATCGACATAGAGCGTTACCTCTGCCGACTGCTTGGAGCTAATCCGAGGGTTCCGCGCCACCGATAGGTGAACGTCAACCTCATTGGTCAGGTGATTGAAGTGGCTGACCGCCTTGAGGATCTTCTGCTCCACATAGTCGCGAATTGCATCGGTAATCTCGATATTTCTGCCATGGATAACCAGTTTCATAGTAAAGCGGACTCCTTGAAACGTCGGCTTATGACTTCACCCTAGCATCTTGTATTCTGCACAACACCGTCCGTTAGAATCCTTTGCATGGGTTGATAAATCTTGATTCCCCCGCCCTTGGTTTTCCACAGTTCATGACATTTTCCAGTTCTTATACGGTTGACAAGATGGGATACGATCAGCAAGTGACTCTGTCCCTCTGCGAGGTCTACGACCTGGGGGTGATGGTCTACGAAGAAGCCTGGAACCTTCAGAAAACCTGGGTTTCGCGCCATCGTGAGTCTCCCCAGCCCGACCGGCTACTGCTGGTGGAACACCCCCCGGTCTACACCCTCGGCCAGGGTTCCACCACGGAAAATCTTAAATTTTTAGAGAGTAATCCTCCCCACCCCCTCTTTCGCATCGAGCGCGGCGGCGAAGTCACCCACCACTGCCCCGGTCAACTGGTGGGCTATCCCATCCTCGACCTCAAGCGTCACCAGACCGATCTGCACTGGTATCTGCGGCAGTTGGAGGAAGTCGTGATTCAAACCCTCGCCGCGCTGGACATTCCCGGCACCCGCCAACGGGGCCTCACGGGGGTGTGGGTGGGCGATACCAAGCTGGCGGCCATCGGCATCAAGGTCAGCCGCTGGATTACCATGCACGGCTTTGCCCTCAATGTGTGCCCCGACCTATCAGGCTTTGAGGCCATCGTGCCCTGCGGCATTGCCGACAAGGCCGTGGGAAGTATCGCCCAATGGCAACCGGGCATCACCGTCGCAGCAGTGATGCCCCTGGTGATGCAGGCGTTCAGCGAGGTCTTTGGGGTGGATCTGGTGGCGGGGACGGTGCCCTAGCCCTGGGCCTTCACCCACTCCACCAGGGTACGAACACCGAAGCCCGTGCCGCCCGGATTATTGTAGCCGCTTTCCTTTTCCGTCCACACGGGGCCAGCCACATCCAGGTGCACCCAGGGGGTTTTGTCCACAAACTGCTTCAGGAACAGGGCAGCGGTGATGGAGCCCCCGGGGCGGGGGCCAGTGTTTTTCATGTCCGCTACGATGGATTTCAGGCCGTCGAAGTACTTGGCTTCCATAGGCAAGCGCCAGAATTTTTCGCCAGCGGCGGCGGCAGCAGCAGATAGGGCGTTGGCCAGGTCGTCGTTTTCGGTGAACAGTCCGGCAATGTCATCCCCTAGGGCCACGATGCAGGCTCCGGTGAGGGTGGCCAAGTCTACGATGGCGTCTACCTCCAGCTTTTCGGCAAACACCAGGGCATCGGCCAGGGTGAGGCGACCCTCGGCGTCGGTGTTGTTCACCTCGATGGTTTTGCCGTTGGAGGCGGTGAGGATATCGCCCGGTCGCAGGGCATTACCGCTGATCATGTTCTCCACGGCGGCGCTGATGAAATGCACCTCGGCGTTGGGCTTCAGTTGACCAATGGCCTTGGCCGCTCCGAGCACGGCGGCGGCTCCGCCCATGTCAATTTTCATCATTTCGATGCCGCTACCTGCGCCTTTGATGTTGAGACCGCCGCTGTCAAAGGTCAGCCCCTTGCCGACAATGGCCAGCTTGCGGCTGGGGGTGCCCACCGGACGATAGGTGAGGTGGATGAACTTGGGCGGTAGGTCGGAGGCGAGGGCCACGCCGAGGTAGGCCCCCATGCCCAGGGCTTCGCACTGGTCGCGCTCTAGGACTTCGCAGTCGAGGCTATGGGCGGCGGCGATCTCCTGGGCGGTTTCGGCCAGCACCGCCGGAGTCACCACGTTAGCCGGAGCCGAGGTCAGTTCCCGCGCCAAGATCACCCCGTCGCACACCGCCTGGGCGGTGGCAAGGCTGGCCTCCTGTCCGGCCAAATCCAGCAGGTGGATCTGCCCCAGGGACACCTTGCCGTTGTCCTTGTCTTCGGACTTGAAGCGCCTGTCTTGGTGTAGGGCGAGGGTGGCCCCTTCCACGGCGGCCTGGGCGGTTTGGGCAGGGCTGTTCTGATAGATCGGCAGGCTGAGGCCCAGGGTGGCGCATTTTTCCTTCTTGGCCATGCGGGCGGCGGCAGCAGCGGCGCGACGAATTCCTTCCAAACTCAGGCCATCGGCGGCACCGAGGCCCACCAGGCCCAGCTTTCTCACGGTGCCTCCCACCCGGATCGCCGCCGTGGATCCGTCTTTCCCGGTAAATTCCGCTTCGTCAATCAATTCCTGGAGCAGGCCCGACACCTGGGTATTGAGGTCGGCCAATGGCCCGGTGAGGGGCAGGGAGGCTTCGGTAAGGCCGATCACGAGGCAATCCCCTGACCAGGTGAGGCAGGTTTGGGCTGAGGCGTGGAACTCCATGAACCAATCACTCTATAGATGACAAGATGACAAAAGCTCAGTAGATCGCAAAGTCCCTTCAGCCCTCACCCCCAGCCCCTCTCCCTCCTGGGAGAGGGGAGCCGGAAGCGCTTCC
>JALQST010000346.1 GCA_023264315.1 Nodosilinea sp. BSH.14 | reverse complement strand
CTTATCTTCCAGAATTAAATCGGCATCGGCGGTGATGGGGCCATTGGCCACTTCAAAAATGTAGCGGGCCTGAATTTGGTGGGCGTTGTCGGCGGTAATTTGGTTTTCCAAGGCCGCCGGAATCAGCAGATCCACATCCAGGGTCAGTAGTTCTTCACTAATGAGGGTGGTGTGGTTTTGCATGATGTTGCACACGCTGCCCTCGCAGTAGACCGCTTGCAGGCTACGATGATCGGCCTTGAACTGCTGAATACTGGGAATATCTAACCCCTGGGGAGAAAACACGCCACCCTGGGAATCGCTCACGGCCACCACTTTGTATCCGGCCTCAAACAACAGTCGCGCCACAATGCTGCCGGCGTTGCCAAAGCCCTGCACCGCCACCGTAGTCATTTGAGGCAGCTTGCCCACCTTGGCCATCATCGCTTCAAGCACATAGAACGCCCCCATGCCCGTAGCCGTGTCGCGGCCCTCGCTGCCGCCCATACTCAGGGGTTTGCCTGTGATGACCGCTGGGCTGTGCTTGCGCCGAATGATGCTGTACTGATCCATCATCCAGCCCATGATCAGGGCGTTGGTGTAGACATCGGGGGCGGGAATGTCCACATCGGGGCCGATGAAATCCGCAATGGCGTCGATGTAGCCCCGGCTGAGGCGCTCCAGCTCAAACTTGGAAAGCTCCTTGGGATTGACGGTAACGCCGCCCTTGCCGCCGCCCAGGGGCAGATTCAGCGCCGCGCACTTAAAGGTCATCCAAAACGCCAAGGACTGCACCTCATCTAGGGTGACGCTGGGATGGTAGCGAATGCCGCCCTTGGCGGGGCCACGGGTATCGTCGTAGCGTACCCGGTAGCCCTGAAACACACGCAAGCTGCCGTCATCCATCCGCACCGGAATCGACACCGTCAGGCTGGCCTTGGGATAGCGCAGCCGCTCCGAGGCGTCCTCAGAAATGCTGACGTACTTCAGGGCACGTTCTAGACGACGGTTGGCATCGGACAGAATAGATCTGGTCATAAAATCCCCAGAATGCAGTCGATCACGACCGAGGACTATGCGCCCCCGTCACGACCTATCCTCAACATTCCGCCAAACGATCCCCACCGCCGCAATTGGCAATAATTTATTACACATCTTGATTCACAGCCCTACGTATGCCCCCACATAGACGGTGTACCCGTCTTGGGCTAGAGTGCTGTATTGGACGTTTATTGGCCCCTCCTATGGCTCGCGTGGCAGAACATTTCCAGGCCCTCAAGGCGCGGGGCGAATGCGCCCTCATTCCCTTCATCACAGCGGGGGATCCTGACCTGGAAACCACGGCGGCAGCGCTGAAAATCCTAGACGACAACGGTGCCGATCTGATTGAGCTAGGAGTACCCTATTCCGATCCATTGGCCGATGGCCCGGTGATTCAGGCGGCGGCAACCCGCGCCCTGGCCAAGGGTGTCACCCTGGATCAGGTGTTGGATCTAGTCAAAACCGTTGGCCCTAGCCTGACGTCTCCGATTATTTTATTCACCTACTACAACCCGATTTTGAATCGCGGCATTGACGCCTTCATGGCCGATCTGACGGCGGCTGGGGTCGCCGGTCTGGTGGTGCCCGACTTGCCCCTGGAGGAAGTGGAGGGATTGCGGCAAGCTGCCGCCGCCGCCAACATTGACGTCACTCTGCTGGTGGCCCCCACCTCGCCCCTAGAGCGGATTCAGGCCATTGCCGCCCAGGCCCAGGGCTTTGTCTATTTGGTGAGTGTCACTGGGGTGACGGGGATGCGCCAGGAACTTCAAAGTCGGGTGAAGGATTTACTCGACAGCCTCAAACAAACCACCGATAAAGCCATTGGGGTCGGGTTTGGGGTCTCCGGCCCCGACCAAGCCACCCAACTGCGCCAATGGGGGGCCGATGGGGTGATTGTGGGTAGCGCCTTCGTCAAGCGCCTCGACACCGAGAATTCCCAAGCGGCGCTCCAGGAGATCGCCGGATTTTGCCGCGACCTCAAAGCGGCCATTCAGGGCTAGTCCTGTTTCCTATTCAACCCAGGATTCCATGGTCGAGAGGATCCTTGGGCCATGGGCTTAGTCGCTGAGGCGGCGCTCCAGTTCCTCGGCGTAGACTTCGCCAATATCTTGCCCCCGCAGCAAAATCGCCTCGTGGCGGATGCTGGCCCGCAGGGCAACCTGCTGGCCTAGATCCGGGGGAGCCGTTGCGGTTTTCACCCAAATGGCCCCGGAGGCATCGGTCACTTGATAGAGGGCACCATTCAGCAGGGGCAGAAGGCGCGTTACCTCGCCAACGAAGGAGGCCGTTCCACCACGATGTTGACCCAACTTGGCGATATCGGTGATGGGGCTGAGCCATCCCAGACCGGGAACGCTGCCCAACTGGTGACGAAGGCCAAACCCTAGGCCGGGGGTTGCCCTAGCGCCGCCCATGGCGAGGGAGAGGATCAGCAGGCTGATCAGGCTGGGATAGGCAAACCGTTTGAGCATAGCCAGCACCGGGACAATCGAGTCGGCAGAAACACACCCTGACCCAGGCGGACGCTGCCGCGAAACGGGCAAAATCTGAGACACTGGGAAAGGTTCTAGGCCAACCTGCTCTATCCTAGCCTTGAAGCCCAACTTTGGGACAAGCCCTGGACTAGGGCAAGGGTGTTTCTCTGGGTTGCCCAGGGCCAGTCGCCTCCGATTTTCCTCGCGTTCAACGATTGTCCGTGCCATGACTCAACTCCTCGACGGTAAAGCCCTCGCAGCCCAGGTGCAGGACGAACTGGCCCAACAGGTGGAATCCTTTACGGCCCAGGGCCATCGCCCCCCCGGCCTAGCGGTGATCATGGTGGGCGACAACCCCGCAAGTGCCGCCTACGTCCGCAATAAAGAACGGGCCTCCGGCAAGGTGGGGATTGCCTCCCAGGTACACCATCTGCCCACCGGAACGCCCCAAAGTGAGGTGATGGCGCTGATTCAGCACCTCAACCAGGATGCCAACGTGGACGGCATTCTCGTCCAGTTGCCCCTGCCCGAAGGTCTGGATGCGGTGGCCCTGCTGAACACCATTGACCCCGACAAAGACGTGGACGGGCTGCACCCCATTAACCTCGGTCGTCTGCTGCGCGGGGAGTGGGGGCTGAGGAGTTGCACGCCCTACGGGGTGATGCGGCTGCTGGCGGCTCACCAGATTGACCTCACGGGGCTGAATGCCGTGGTGATCGGGCGCAGCATTTTGGTGGGCAAACCCATGGCCATGATGCTGCTGGAGGCCAATGCCACCGTCACCGTGGCCCATGCCCGCACGGTGGATTTGCCCGCCCTTACCCGTCAGGCTGATATCCTAGTGGCGGCGGTGGGTCGCCCCAATATGATCGGGGCGGAC
>JALQST010000345.1 GCA_023264315.1 Nodosilinea sp. BSH.14 | reverse complement strand
GCGGGCCATGGCGCTGTTCACCGGGAGTTTGCTGGTGTGGTTTGGGTTGATGCAGGTTAGCCCTGGGCTGTTACCCCGTCTGCCGTTTCTCCATCCGTTGCAAGGGCAAGCCCTCCATCAGCAGCTGATGCAAGCCATGGGCCAGGTGGCCGATGGTCGCCGTTGGTGGACGCCCGCCGCCCTGGGGCTGGTGTGGGGGCTGATGCCCTGCGGGTTTCTCTATGCCGCCCAAATTAAAGCCGCCGAAACCACCCAAGCCACCGCCGGAGCCTTGACCATGGTGGCCTTTGGCCTGGGCACCCTGCCGATGATGGTGGGGATTGGCTTTTCCGCCAGTTGGCTGAGCCAGGATCGCCGCAGTCAACTGTTTCGCCTGGGCGGCTGGATTACCCTCACCATCGGCTTGATCACCCTCACGCGCAGCGGAGACGCCATGACCGACTACGGCGGCTATGCCAGCTTGGCGCTGCTGATTCTGGCCCTGGTGGCGCGGCCCATTAGCCGTCTGTGGCCGGGGCCCATGCGCTATCGGCGGGGGCTGGGGGTGGGGGCGTTTCTGCTGGGGCTGGCCCATGCGGTGCAGATGGTTCACCACAGTTGGCAGGGCAACCTCAGCGCCATTTGGTTTATGCTGCCCCTGCACCAGTGGGGGGTGTTGGCGGGGGTGTTGACCCTGGCGCTTCTCTTACCCCTGGCCATCACTAGCCGCAACGATCTTCAGCGCTGGCTGGGGGCGGGCTGGCGCACCCTGCACCTCCTGAGCCTTCCTGCCCTATGGCTGGGATTGACCCACGGCCTGCTGATGGGCACGGCCCCCAGTGGCGTAATCCCCGTCCACTTCGGACAATGGCTACGGATTGGGCTATTGGTGGGGTTTGGTATAGCGGTGTTGCTGCTGCGTTCCCGCCGCTTCTGGGCCTGGATTTCCCTAGAAACCTACTATGTTGCCCCCTATGCCCCCTCAACGTATGTCCCTCAGACCTTCAGTGAAACCTATGTTGCACCCCAGCCCGAACCCCGCCGTTAGCCGCTGGACTGGCCTAGGGGGAAGCCTCGCCCTGTCGGCCCTCATCGACCTGAACCAACCCGCCCAGGCCCACCAGGTGCAAACGGGCGGTTCCGTGGGGGCTACCCTGCACTTAGAACCCAACGACACCCCCCGCGCCCAGGAAGACACTCTGATCTGGCTGGCCCTCACCCAGCGGGGCGGACGGGTCATTCCCTTGGAGGACTGCGACTGCACCCTGCGGATCTACCAGGGCAACACCCTGCTGGCCCAGCCCTACCTTCAGCCCATCACCGCCGAGGGCTACCAAGACATTCCCAGCGCCACCGTTGTGTTTCCCGCCGTGGGTACCTACACCCTGGTGATAGAGGGCCGCCCCGTCAACGCAGCCGAATTTGAACCCTTCGAGCTGGACTACACCGTCACCGTGGCCGCAGCGGCCCCCGTATCGCCCCAAACCACGGGAACCCCGGAAACAGGGGCAATCATCGACCCAGAGGCTCCCGCCCCCCCGCCCCGCCCCGATGCCACCGTTCCTAGCGCCCTCACCGTAGCCTTGGGGGTGGCGGCGGTATCAGGACTGATGATTTGGGTCTTGGCCAAGCTGAGGGGTTGACTCCCCCTTACGCCACCAGGCGGACAAACTTTTTCTTGCCGACCTGGACGACCTTGCCCAGGAGATCCTCGGGGTTGGCAAATTCCTGGTTGGGATCGGTGAGTTTTTCCCCATCCAGCTTGACGCCACCGCCCTGAATTTGGCGGCGGGCATCGCTGCTGCTGGCGCAAAGGCCGGTGGCCCCCACCAGGTAAAACAGCTTGGCCGGAAACTGGACGGTGCTGAGGGAAAATTCTGGCACGCCCTCGGCGGGTTCGCCTGTGCCCTGGACGAGGCTGATGGCGGCCTGCTGGGCCTGCTGGGCGGCGGCACTGCCGTGGAATTGATCGGTGACGGTGAGGGCCAGTTGTTTTTGCTGGTCTCGCGGATTTTCGGGCAGGCTCTCTAGGGGCAGGTCGGTGAGCAGTTCAAAGTAGCTGTGGATTAAGGTATCGGGCACCTTCTCCAGCTTGGAGTACATGCTTAAGGGTTCCTCCTGGAGGCCGACGTAGTTCCCCAGGGATTTGGACATTTTTTGGTGGCCATCGGTGCCCAGCAGCAGGGGCAGCAGCATCCCAAACTGGGGCCGCAGACCGAAGTGGCGTTGTAGGTCTCGGCCCACGGCAATGTTAAATTTCTGGTCGGTGCCGCCCAGTTCCACATCCGACTGCACCGCCACCGAGTCGTAGCCCTGGAGCAGCGGGTAGAGAAATTCGTGCAAAAAGACGGGGTTGCCCTTCTCGTAGCGCTCGGCAAAGCCTTCCTTGGCCAGCATTTGCCCCACGGTCATGGTGCCCAGCAACTCGATGATTTGGCCCAAATCCAGGCCCGACAGCCACTCGGAGTTGTAGCGAATTTCCAGGCGTCCGGGGGTGTCAAAGTCCAAAATCGGGCGCACCTGCTCTAGGTAGGTTGCGGCGTTGGCTTTCACTTCGGCCTCGGTGATCTGGCGGCGGACTTCAGACTTGCCGGTGGGGTCGCCAATGCGGGCCGTAAAGTCGCCAATGATCAGCACGGCGGTGTGTCCGGCATCCTGAAACGCCCGCAGCTTGCGCACCGGGATGCTGTGGCCGAGGTGGATTTCGGCCCCGGTGGGGTCAATGCCGAGCTTAATGCGCAGGGGGTGATCCGTCGCTTGGAGACGCTGGGCGAGATTTTGCTCGGGGTCGCTAGAATGGGGCTGATCCGGAAAAACTTCGCTGATGCCACGGTAAATGCCCTGAAACTCGGAGGGCAGCGTGACGGACTCGGAGGAAAGGGGTTGGGCCATGGGAACGGGTCACTGTGCTGAGCAAGGGAAATTTTCTGGGGGTGGGGGCCGGATCGGTCGGACAAGACATGACTATAATTGCAGCTACTCTCCGTTTGAGGCGGTGACAAGCTACCCGGGCGTCATTCCGCTGAGACCGTTCCCGACGTTCTTCATTAAATACTGATACCTAACGTGTCTACAAATACGATTCGCCCAAAAAGTCGCCTTCAGCCCCGCCCCCTGCGCCGCAACACGGGTGTGCTGAAGTACATCCAAGATGTGGGCCAGGTAACAGCCGCCACCCTGTTAGGAACGACGATGCTGGCGAGTGCGGTGATGGCGGGGGGGCTGGTGGGGCTGGCGATTAGCTTCCGCAACCTGCCCGATGTGCGGGTGCTACGCAACTACGCCCCCAGCGAAACCAGCTATATCTATGACATTAACGGCACCCTACTCTACCGCCTCCACGACGAAGCCAACCGCGAAGTGGTGGACATAAACGACATTTCCCCCCATCTAAAGCGGGCGGTGCTGGCCA
>JALQST010000344.1 GCA_023264315.1 Nodosilinea sp. BSH.14 | reverse complement strand
AAAAACTGGGCCGCGCTCTGGGTTTGGGTGATGGCGGCGAGTACATGGGCTTGGTCGGGCGTCAAGGATTTGGGTTGATCGGCGGCGAGGGCGGGGCCAGTTTCGGTTCGTAGGCGTTCGCGGGGGGCAATCTCCACATAGCCCTTTTGGGCCAGACGTTTGAGGGTGGCGCTGGTGGTTTGGCACCGTTGCAAGGCGTCACTCAGCCATAGATCGCCGCCGTAGCGTTTCAAAATCGTTAAGATTTCCCGTTGGCGAGCCGTGAGGTCGGGGGCGGCGATCCCCTCGGCCACCAGCGTAATGGCCTGTCGTTGCTGGGGTTGGGGCGGCTGGGGGGGGGCCAGGTAAGACTCCGCCCAGCCCAGTTGAATGAATTGTTGAATGGATCGGTAAGAAATTTTGTGCCGTTTTAAGTATTGCCATGTATAATCACCCGTGGCTGACTGACGCAGGGTCTCCAATAGAGTGATTAAGGCGGGCGAGAGCGACCCGTCAACCTGGGAGGGGATGCGTTCAGGACATAGCCGCAGCCGACGCTGGGAGCGTGCCAACAATCCCGGTGGCAAAGCCGTTCTAAGCACCTGTACCAAGGGCGCTTGGTATCGTTCCGCCACCCGTTGCAACAAAGCCCAGTAGGGCGGCGCAAAAAAACGTTTTTCCACCACCCCCTCCACCGACCGAATTTGGTTGGGGTTGAGGTGATTGGGTGGTGTGGTTAGCAGGGATAGGGCAATGGCCCCCACCTGCTGCGCCCCAAAGGGCACCGTGAGAATATCGCCGACCTCCACCGGGAGGTGTTCAGGACGGTGATAGGTATAGACCTCCGGCTGCCCACCGTAGTCAACCAGCACATTGACCCAACCGGGTGAATGGGATGTGGGATCGATCTGGGGCAAAACCATAGGGGCAGCTACTCTAGGGGTAATGCCAGTTTAAAGGGCGAATGGCTCCTAGCTATGACACCTCACCGAGGCTGGGTTTTTGTTGACAGCAACCTAGCCGAGATTCCTGGTTTTAGGCTTAAATCCAGGTCGTTTTTTCACGCCTATTGATCGACGCTCACTTCCATCGAGGGTGCCATCGATAAGAGGGCGAAACTCTTTGGAAAAAACCTTGCAAAATCAGCAGAACTTGTTACACTACCCAAGACAATTAAGAAATGTTACATTGCCTGGGAATTTTCAAGAAAATGCGTATTGTGGACTCACTAAATTATCCTTTGGGTCGTTGCTGACTACCCAATCCTGACAAGGTAAGGATCGTCTTCCCCGAGCGACCTGATATACATCTTCCCCATTGGTTTCCATTCTGTATTCCTCCTTCTCCTAACTCCCATGACGACTACATTTAACTCCAGTAAAGATTCCTCTCTCGATTGGCCTGATCACGCCATGGACAATCTCTCTAGCGACTTTACCCGCACCGTTGGAAAACCAACCTTAGGAGATGAAGATTTCACCCCCGATCATCTGGCGTGGGAAGAGGATCGCGAGGTCTTGGCTAAGTTCACCCAGGCCAGCGAACTTTCGGAAATGGGAATTTCGGGCTATAGCAAAACCCTCAGCGATGATGCCGTGGGAGCGTTCTTTAAGGAGATGGCCCGCTATCCTCTCCTAGAGCCCAGTGAGGAGATTGAACTGGCCCGCCAAGTGAGGTTTTTGGCCAAGGTAGACAGCGCCAGCGAAAAGCTATCGAAGGAGCTAGGTCGTAAACCTAACCGTCAAGAAATGCTCGCCAAGTTGAACCTAACGGAAGCCGAGTTTAGCCAAAAATTACACGATGGCCGAGCCGCTAAACGACGCATGATTCGCTCAAATTTGCGTCTCGTGGTTTCCATTGCCAAGCGCTATCTAAATCGGGGTGTTCCCTTCCTCGATTTAATTCAGGAAGGTGCCCTGGGTTTGAACCGTGCCACCGAAAAATTTGACCCCGATAAAGGCTACAAATTTTCCACCTATGCCTACTGGTGGATCCGTCAGGGCATTACCCGCACCATCGCCAACGATGCCCGCACCATTCGGTTGCCCATTCATATCGTTGAAAAGCTCAATAAACTGAAGAAAGCCCATCGCGATCTGCGTCGGGATCTACAGCGCAACCCTACCGAGCAAGAATTAGCCGATACCCTGGATGTGACGGTGGAACAGCTCAGAAGTTTGCAGCAGGTGCGCCGCCGTTCTTTGTCCTTAAATCACCGGGTTGGAAAGGGCGAAGACACCGAGCTGCTAGAACTTTTGGAAGACAGCCGTACCCAATCGCCGGAATCGCAAATTAGCGAAAATATGATGCGCCAGGAGATTACCAGCGTCTTGGCGGAGGTGTTGACCGAACGGGAAAAGGACATCATTGCCCTGCGCTACGGCCTTGCCACCGGGGAGACCCACACCCTAGAGGAAGTGGGCGGCATTTTCAACCTGTCACGGGAGCGGGTGCGCCAAATTCAAACCAAGGCCATGCGTAAGCTGCGTCGTCCCCAGGTAGCCTTGCGGCTGAAGGGCTGGCTGAAGTAGTCTAGGGGCTCCTCCAGCGCAGTAGTCCTGCTGACTACCCTGGCTCTTCGATGTCCCTATGATGGAGGCCATCGTTAGGGAGTGGGTATGGACTACAAACAGGAGTTGATTACCACCATTCACGATCTGGGTGGCGATGTTGACCGACTGGATCAACGCCTGGTGGAACTCAGCCACCATCATCCCACCGCTGTCCTGATTCCCTCTCTCTATGAGGAACTGGAGCGGCATGCCCTGGCCAGTATTCGCGATCAGCTCAGTCAGTGCGCCTTCGTCAGTACCGTTGTCGTCTGCTTGTATGCGGATCGGTTTGAGCAATACGCCCATGCCGTCAATTTTTTTGAGCCCCTGCCCCAGCGCACCCTAGTGCTGTGGGAGAACGGCCCCACGATCACCGGAATTTTGCAGAACCTGGCCGATGAGGGGCTGAATCTGCTGCCCTTTCGGGGGAAGGGGCGGGCGGTGTGGCTGGGCCTAGGTCTGGCCTCCTTGGATGCAGCGGCCATTGCCCTCCATGATGCCGACATCACTACCTACGACCGCACCTACCCCCTCAAACTGCTCTATCCTTTGCTCGAGCAGGAATTTGGTATCGCCTTCAGCAAAGCCTACTACGCCCGCATTGGCCACCAGCGCCTCCATGGCCGAGTGACGCGGCTGTTTGTGACGCCCTTGATTACCTCGCTAATGGAGGTATTTGGCTATCGCGACTACCTACGCTACCTGAACGCCTACCGCTACCCCCTCTCCGGGGAATTTGCCCTCACCAGCGACCTCGCCCTCAATACCCGCATCCCCGGCAACTGGGGGCTAGAGGTGGGGCTGCTGGCGGAGGTGTATCGCAATGTGGCCCTGAAGCGCGTCGCCCAGGTGGATTTGGGCATTTT
>JALQST010000343.1 GCA_023264315.1 Nodosilinea sp. BSH.14 | reverse complement strand
ACCTGAGTCAGCGCATCCCCCGACAGGTGATCGATCACGGCCAGAATTTGGTCTTTGAGGCGTTGATCGTTGAGGTCTTGATCGGTGGAAACTGTGGAAACGTGATCCTTGAGGATTGGGGTTGACATGGGGTTCCCCCTGGTGGATGGGCTAAGCCCAGTATCAGAATAACGCCCCCCATAGCAGAACGCAGCCCCACCGTGGACGGCTCAGGCTGCGCTCTCGGCTATGGGGATGATTCGATGGCTAATGCAAACCGGGCTCAATTTGATTGAGGGGAATGAAGCACTCACTGGGCAACAGCACCGGGTGCTCCCCAAAGATCAGCTTGCCGCGATGGGTTTTGGTGCTGATGGCAACCCCGATGGGCCGCTGGAGGTCGTCGGGATGCACCTCATAGTAGGTACGGTAAATCTGGCGGGCAGACTTGAGCAGGGCGGGGTTAAACACCGGGGATAGTAAGGCCGCATCCGCCAAGGATGACGCTGGCTCACTCATAACGGAGGGGGGGGGTTGTAGACCGTACACGACTCACCTGTGACTCTTCGACAAGACTGTAACCGATATCCCCAGGGCTGGTTAATCGTTGCCTAATGTTAAACGACAACTCAAGATTTGGACGGATCATTTGAAGGTATCAATTGTGGCCAGAAGGGCTTCACCCATCCCCTTACAGCTAACGGCGATCATCCCCTCGGACATAATATCGCCGGTGCGATAGCCCTGGTTGAGCACCCGATTCACCGCCTGCTCAATGCGGTCGGCGGCGGCGGGTTGGTTCAAGCCGTAGCGCAGCATCATGGCTGCACTAAGAACTTGGGCGAGGGGATTAGCCTTGTCTTGTCCGGCGATGTCAGGCGCGGATCCGTGGACGGGTTCGTAGACCCCAGGCCCATCGGCCCCCAGACTGGCGGAGGGCAGCATCCCAATACTGCCGGTCAACATCGCAGCGGCGTCGGACAAAATATCGCCAAACAGGTTGCCCGTCACGATGGTATCGAACTGCTTGGGCCAGCGAATGAGCTGCATCGCCGCATTGTCTACATAAAGATGGCTGAGGGTGACATCGGGATAATCCTCCGCCATGGCGGTGATGCGATCCCGCCACAGTTGCGATACCTCTAGCACGTTGGCCTTATCCACGGAGCAGAGCTGCCCCCGCCGTTTTTGGGCCGTTTCAAAGGCGACCTTGCCAATCCGATCAATTTCGGAGTCGGTGTAGGCCATGGTGTTGACCCCCCGCTTTTCCCCGGTTTCGGTTTCAAACAAGCCCTTAGGGGTGCCAAAGTAAATGCCGCCCGTCAGTTCCCGAACGACCATGATATCCACCCCTTCCACCACCTCGCGCTTCGGGGACGAGGCATCCACTAACTGGGGCAAAATTGTGGCGGGGCGCAGGTTAGCAAACAGCCCCAGCCCAGCCCGCAGCGCCAAAAGACCGGTTTCTGGCCGCTGGTGCCGGGGCAGATTATCCCACTTATAGCCGCCAATGGCCGCTAACAACACCGCGTCACTGCCTTTACAGGTATCCAGCGTGGCCTGGGGCAGCGGCTCTCCCGTGGCGTCAATGGCGGCTCCGCCAATCAACGCCTCCTCAAACTCAAAACTCAAATCCATCTGCCGACCCACGGCCTTCAAGACATCCACGGCGACGGCCATAATTTCCGGGCCAATACCATCACCGGGCAGTAGAGTAATGCGATAGGAGGAGGTCATAGAACAGGCTATCCAGACAGTGAAAACAGCTTACGTCCAAGCACACATAAGCGCTGGGCAATTCTTTATCATACCTTGCTAGACCGTCCTCAGAAGTCTCCAGTACGGCTTTGGGCCGTGATGACAATTGGGCAGGCCGATCCTCTCGGGGCCGATCCCAAACAGACTCATGACCCCACGGGCCAGGTTTCGTCATGAAGTCAACACAGACAGCGACACCAGCCACGAGGATCGAACGAACCCTCTCCTAAAAGGGCTTATCGCCTTCATTACCCGGAGATTCCCCTAGCTAGAGATCCCCCCTAGGTGACTGACAAAAGATTCGGTATCGGGCGCGAAAACCGTGCCCCTACCGTCTTGGGTTCATGTAGGAGTTCGGTCTCCTGATCCTTTGACGGATATGGGTTCTAGCAAGTTTTGTCAGTCAACCAGGATTTTCCTGCTTCTACCCAATAGCCATGATAAAAGAGTCACCCTATCAGATTCACGCCCAACTCATAAAAACTGTTAAAGGACATCATTTTACAATAATTGATGCGACCCTAAAACTGGGATATTAGCTCTTTGATTTCATCATTTGCCCGTCGAAAACTGACAATGTAAACTTCTAAACTGAAAGCTTTATAGGCATTTAGAGCGCGGTAGATAGCATCCACAATCCACGACATAGAATTACCAAAGGCACCTCCTCCCAGCAGCGTTAGGTAGACCCTAGAATTCCCCGTTTCCCTAGCATTCAGTAGTCCTGCGCACAGGGTCGCTTCATAGGATGCTTCCAAAATCAGTCGGGCAAAACTTTCCCAAAGGGCTGAAGGCTGCTGACTATAGGCCACCGGCAGAGCTGAACAGTAAGCCTGGGTCACGGTATGGTGGGATGGGCCGAGGGTCACTTCCGTATTCCACTGAAGACCAATGCGCAGAAGTTTTTTCAGGTCATCCCGTTCTGCGTCATTGCAGGCATCGATAATCTGGCTAATCTCGATTAATCCCTCCCTAGAGGCCAAGGCATAGCCATTGCGCATCTCCCAGAGACGATTATCGATGTTGCCAAGTTTTTGGCCCAGATCCGCAAGACAGTCAATTTGACGATCCGCCGTTTGGCCCAATTGACCATCCAAATCAGCAAAGTAATTACGATAAATCGTGCCAGCCCCAGCCGAAATTGCGCAGGCTGGCCCCTGGGTTCCATCAGACTCGTAGCGTTCAATTCCTTGTTCTGGGGTCACGTCGGGCGACACCATTTCAAGCAGATTAAACTGTGACGCCACCTGGAATAATGCACCGGCATTGGATACCTCTTGATGCATGGCCTGCACATTGCCAAGCTTCTCACGAACGGCGATCTTACCGGTTGGCTGAATCTCAGCAATCACTCGGCTTCTCAATTCAGCCAAGGATGCCATTTCTAAACGGCCACAGACATATTCCTTATCGTTCACATGGGATTTTAATCGTGTGCCGTCCACCGAGAGATGACGGCGAACTTGCTCTGGAGACTCTTCCCGAAAGCCCGTTAGTTCTTCAAACCACATAGGTATTTTCTCAATGCTTGCCCGTCGTTAGCATAAACTGATTTAGACTCTGGTAAGCTGTTAGCCATCTAAAATACATTGGGGCACCTCGAAAAATACAAATCTTATTGAGAATGGGCACGAGATTCCAGTGGTTTCAGGCTCTTCGGATTCGCAGT
>JALQST010000342.1 GCA_023264315.1 Nodosilinea sp. BSH.14 | reverse complement strand
CCTGGCGAGCAAGGTAAACACTGGCCAGGGGAGCTGTCCGCACCGCTTGGCCCTCGATGGTGATGGTGCCAGATTTGAGTTGGGCGTAGCTCACGAGGCCAAAGGTGGGCCGCACCCGCCGGGGGATGGAAAAATCCATCACTGGGGCCACCACGTCTTTGTCCTGGATGGCGCAGTGGGCCGCCACCTGCTCGTCCAAAATCGGGATGGGAACGCCGACGCCAATCATCAGGGAGGGGCCGTAGCCCTTGAAATAACAGCCGCGCACCCAGGCGGATTGCATCGCCTTGGCATCGCCCACCAGGGCCACGGTGGCCGCTGGGCCGAGGGGGGTACGGTTGGGCAGGCGGCGCTGGAGGGGAAAGTGCTGGGTGCCCTCCCAGGCGATGTAGCCCACGCCGCCGCCGAGGAAAATCCGGGTGCCAATGCCCACGGTGGCGAGGTCGGGGTCGTTCATCAGGGGGGAAATGGCCCCTGGGTTGGCATAGACGGCATTGCCCAGGCGGGGCTGTAGGGGGCCGAGGTAGGTGGAAAGGGGACGATCTCCGCCGTTGACCCCCACAATGAAGTTTTGGTAGAGCCCTCGGGGGTTGAACAGATAGAACTGGTTGATGGTGTCGCGGGTAATGGTGGTGTCGAGGGAGGCCCGGGGATAACAGTCGGTGGCGTGGCCGGTGGCCTGGAGGTGAACCGTGCGCCCCGCCACCAGGTCGGCAATGACGTGGCCGCCGCCGTGCTCCCGGGCGTCCTCCGCCTCCAGACCCTCCGTGGCGCGGCTAGCCACCACGGGCTGGCTGGCTCCCAAATACACATCCACCGCCCCAAACCCTGCATAGGCCGGCACCCCATCGAGGTAGCATTCCAGCAGTTTGATGGGGGGATCGGTGTGGCCCAGGTTAATCATCGCCCCGGCAGATTCCACCGGTTCAAAGGTGCCCGTGACCACCACATCCACGGCCTGGGCAGCGGCGGCCACCCCCTGTTCCTGGGCCAGAGCCTTAAAGTCTTCAGCGGTGTAGACCACCACCTGGCCCTGGCGGATTTTCTCGTTAATGCTGTCGATGGAACGCATGGGCCTAGGGGTTTGAGGACGAACGCTGACGCACCGACCAGCCCCACAGCAGCACCGCCATCAGCAAGGCCGGAGCCACCAACAGCCCCAGGGCCAACCCCAGGGACGGATCCAGGGGCAGGGGCAGGGCGGGCAGGAGATACTTAATGCCCGCCCCCAGGCCCGCTGACAGCATCGCCACCTTCACCAAAAAACTCACATCGGACAGGGTGAACACACCAGCCTCCAAACGCCACCTGTGAGGATAATGCCGTACCGCTCCAGGTATCGGCCAACCCCAAAAACCGTAGAGGCGGGGTCTCCCCGCCCATGAAGCAAACCGTAGGGGCGGGGAGACCCCGCCCCAAAACAGCGAGCCTACTCCGCTGCGAGATGGTGGGACACCACCTGGGAAATATGCTGCGTCCAGTGATCCACGAGATCTTGCTGGATGGCTTCCACCATGACGCGGATCACGGGCTCGGTGCCGGAGGGCCGCACGAGGACGCGACCTTCCTGGCCCATGGCGGCTTCGGCTTCGGCAATGGCCCGCTGCACGGGGTCGCAGGATTGCCAGTTCATCCGCCGTTCCCGGTCGGTGACGCGGACGTTTTGCAGCCGCTGGGGATAGGTTTGGAAGCTTTGGTCAATCAACGCCGACAGGGAACTGCCCAGGCATTGCACCAGGGAGGCCAAGTGCAGGGCGGTGAGGATGCCGTCGCCCGTGAGGCTGTAGTGGTGGCAGAGGATGTGGCCGGACTGTTCGCCGCCCAGTTTGGCCCCTCGGTTCACCATTTCGGCATGGACGTACTGGTCGCCCACCTTCGTCCGCACCAGGGTGCCGCCCAGTTTTTCCCAGGCCCGTTCAAAGCCCAGGTTAGCCATCACCGTGGAAATGATGGTGTTGTCGGGCAGGCGGTTTTGGGCCTGTAGGTGCTGGCCCCAGAGGTAAAGAATATAGTCGCCATCCACCACGCGGCCTTCGGCGTCAATGGCCATCACCCGGTCGGCGTCGCCATCGAAGGCAAACCCGAGGTCGGCCTTGTGGGCTTTGACGGCGGCTTTAATCGGCTCTAGGTGGGTGGATCCGCAGTGGACGTTAATTTGGTTGCCGTCGGGGCTGCCGTGGAGGATCACCACCTCGGCCCCGGTGGCTTGGAAGACTTGCTCAGCCAAGCGGGTGGCAGACCCCCAGGCCAGATCCAGCACCACTTTCATGCCACGCAAATCCAGGTTGGGCAGCAGCGGCTCTTGGAGGAAGTTAATGTAGCGGTTCACCAACTCGGGCCGATAGTAGCACTGGCCCCAGCCGGGACTGGGCTCTAGGGTCAGCCCTTCGGTGTGGCCGCGCAGGGCCGCTTCGATGGTGGCCTGGAGGGCGCTGCTGAGCTTGGTGCCGTCGCCGCCAAAAAACTTGATGCCGTTATCCTCCGGGGGATTGTGGCTGGCGGACACCATAATGCCACCGATGGCGTCGCAGGATTCGGCTAGGTAGGCCACGGTGGGGGTGGGGCACAGCCCCAAATGCCACACATCCAGCCCCGCCGAGGTCAGCCCCGCCGAGAGGGCTGTCGCCAGCATGTGCCCCGAGTTACGGGAATCTTGGCCAACGATGATGGGGCCGTGGGCCTGTCCTTGGTGGCGCAGCACCTGCCCCGCCCAGTAGCCTACTTCCATGGCGAGGGGAGCGGTGAGCAAATCCCCCGCCTTGCCGCGAATGCCGTCGGTGCCAAACAGCGGTGTTTTAGGCAGTTCTAGGCCAACCAATGCCCCCGCAAAATCCTGGGAACGACCCTCTATTCTCTGCCCAGCGGGAGGGCTTCCCGTGGGCCGAACCGGAGAACTTACCATACTCGTTTCCTCATCACACACACTCAGAATGGAGAATACCACCTCTGCTTTAGGATGGAACTAGCGCCCTGTGCCAGTTCCCCCGGTCTAGGCCGGATTTCGCCCCCATGGAGAGCGGATTTCACCCCATGTCGGATGCCCCCCCGTTTGTGCCCCAGACCGACGACGCCCCTGAGGTTTCCTTGGCCACGGGTATCGCCCTCTTTAACCAGGGCGAATACTATGCTTGTCACGATGTCCTAGAGGCGATCTGGATGGAAGCAGACACCATCGAAAAGCCGTTTTACCAGGGCATTTTGCAAATTGCGGTGGGGCTATATCACCTCAGTAATCACAACTGGCGCGGGGCCACGATTTTGATCGGGGAGGGCGTCAACCGTCTCCGTCCCTTTGAACCCAGCTATGGCGGCGTCGCCGTGGCCGTGGTGATGGCCATGGGTATGGCCGTGCGCGTGCGAATGGCCGTGGCCCATCAATGCGCCTCGGCCCAGTTCATGCCGGTGCCCGCAT
>JALQST010000341.1 GCA_023264315.1 Nodosilinea sp. BSH.14 | reverse complement strand
GCCGCTGACGATAGCCGGATCAATCGCAAAATCCTCGGCAATCAGGCGAGCCGTCATCTTGGCGGACATCATCACGCTGGGGGTGCCTGCCCCCGGTTGGGTGCCTGCGCCGACCAGGTACAGGTTGCGGATGTCTTCGCTGCGATTGTGGCCCCGGAAGAAGGCAGACTGCACCAGCAGCGGCTCTGGGCCAAAGGCGTTGCCCTTATAGGCGTTGAGGGTGCCCTCGAAGTAGTCGGGGGTGATGTAGCTCTTGCACACCAGCCGCTCCCGCAGGTTGGGCAGATAGCCCCGGTCTTCCAGGTAGCTGAAGACGGCCTCACAGAGCTGTTCTCCGGCTTCGTCCCAGTTGATGCCGGAGTAGTTATTCGGCACAGGCACCAGGGTATAGGCGGCGTGGTGCCCGGGGGGCGCGAGGGAGGGATCGGTGAGCGTCGGCAGGTGCAGGTATTGGGAGAAGTCCTTGGACAGCACCTTGCGGCCAAAGATATTCTTCAGCAGCCCCTCGTAGCGGGGGCCAAGCAGGATGGTGTGGTGGCAGAGCTTTTCGGTTTCGGTGCCGTCGGCCTTGAAGCCAAAGTAGATCACAAACACCGACATCGATTGCTGGGTCAGCTTCACCCGCAGGTCGCTGTTCCAGAAGCGGTACTGGGGTTCGATGAGCTTGCTGTAGGTGTTGGCCCAGTCGCCGTTGGAGATCACCACGTCCGCGTTCATCACCGTGCCGTCGGCGAGGGTAATGCCCGTGGCGACTTTTTTGCCGCCCTGCTGGCTGACGTTGATTTTGGCGACTTCGGTGTTGTAGCGGATTTGGCCGCCCAGATCCTCAAACTTTTTCACAAAGCCCTGCACCAGTGCCCCGGTGCCGCCCATGGCAAAGTGGATGCCCCAGGTTTTTTCCACGAAGTGAATCATGGCGTAGATGGCGGGCACCGAGAGGGGGTTGCCGCCCACCAGCAGCGGCTCGAAGGTGAAGACCTGGCGCAGCTTGTGGCTCTTGAAGTAGCGGCTGCTGAAGCGGAATAGGTTACGCACCGCGTCCAGCTTCAGGAGGTCGGGGGCGACTTTGAGCATATCGCCGACGGTGCCAAAATGGGTGTAGCCGAGCTGCAAAAAACCCCGCTCGAAAATGGCTTTGGACTGGGCCTGGAATTGTTCGTAGCCCTCTAGATCCCCCGGTTCGCCCAGGTCTTGGATTTGTTGGCGGGTGTGGGCATCGTCGCCGTCGTAGTCAAAATAGGTGCCGTCGTCGAAGTAAATCCGATAAAAGGGCAGGATGGGAATGAGTTGGACGTAGCGGCTAGTGCTGGGGCCACCGGAGATACCCTCCTTGATGCGCTTGTTCTCATCGACAATGGTGGAGGGGAAGTCTTCGGAGGTCAGATCCGCCTGGTCGCGCTCCAGGGAAAACAGTTCTTCGATGAAGTGGGGCACCGTAATCACCGTCGGCCCCATGTCGAAGGTGAAGCCATCCATGCGGCGCACATAGGCCCGACCACCGGGGGCATCCAGCTTTTCGACGATGGTGGTGTCAAACCCTAGGCTTTGCAGGCGAATCCCAGCGGATAGCCCCCCCACGCCCGATCCAATCACGATGGCTTGCTTGCGGCCCATGCTCGACTCCTGCCCAAACGGTTTACAAAGGTTTACACGCTGTTCATATCTTACTACCCTTGCTACCTCTGCGCCCGCAGGGCAGGTCGCGGAGATGAACCAAGGGGTTGGTTAAGCAGGGTGGCGGTGATGGCTTCGGCGGGGGCGGGTTTGGCGAAGAAAAAGCCCTGGCCTAGTTCGCAGCCGAGATCTTGCAGCGCCTGGAGTTGATCGTGGGTTTCGATGCCTTCGGCTACCACCGCTAGGCCCAACTGGTTGCTGAGGGTGATGATAGTTTCTACCACCTGGTAGTTGCGTTGGGCAGGTCGCATGTCCTGCACAAAGGATCGGTCAATTTTTAGCCCATCGATGGGGAAGCGGTGGAGATAGCCCAAGGAGGAGTAGCCCGTGCCAAAGTCGTCAATGCTGATCTGGATTTGGCGATCCCGGAGGGCATGGAGCAGCGTGATCACCGACTCTGCGTTTTCCATGATGGCGCTTTCGGTGACTTCCAGCTTCAGGGAAGCCGGATTGAGGCCGGTTTCGGCCAATACCTGATCAATATCCGCCAGCAGGGTGGGGCTGGCAAACTGCCGCACCGAGAGGTTGACGGAAACCGTCAGGTCTGTCCAGCCCTGGCGATGCCATTGCTGAAGCTGGGTGCAGGCTTGGCGCAGCACAATTAACCCCGCCCGCACCACCAGCCCCGTTTCCTCTAGGCAGGGGATAAATTCTCCCGGTGGCACAATGCCGCGATCTGGGTGATGCCAGCGCACCAGCGCCTCAAAGCCCGTGGTCTGATGGGTAGACAGGCTGACGATGGGCTGATAGTAGACCACCAGTTCCCCCTGGTCGAGGGCGCGTTGGAGGTCGTTTTCAAGGGTGAGGCGGCGCAGGGTAGCCTCATAGAGTTGGGGATCAAACCGTTGGTAGCAGCCCTTGCCCTGGCGTTTGGCCCGATACATGGCGGTGTCGGCGGCCTGGAGAAGGGCTTCGGGGTCGGGGGTGAGGGTGGCCGCATTCCCTAGGGCCAGCCCCAGGCAGGCGGTAATGAATATCTCGCAGTGGGAGGTTTGGAAGGGCTGGTGGAAGGACTGAAGCACTGCCTCCACCCAAGCCTCTAGGGCAAAGTCGGGGGGAATGGGGGTCAGCAGGAAACAAAATTCGTCCTCCCCCACCCGGGCCAGAATATCGGTGGGGCGAAGGTGCCGTTGCAGTCGAGTGGCAATGGCTTGCAGCAATTGGTTGCCCACGGTGTAGCCAAAGGCTCCGTTCACCAGCTTGAACTGGTCGCAGTCGAGGTAGGCCAGGGCAAAGTCGGTGCGTTGGTCGTCCAGGAGATGCCCGATGCGCTCCAGCAGGTTCGTGCGGCTGGGCAAGCGGGTGAGGCTGTCGTGGTAGATCAGGTCTTGCAGTTCAGCGGTGCGCTGTACCACCTTGGCCTCAATCTGGGCATTGAAACTATTGAGCTGCTGATACTGCTGCCGAATGCGCAGCATGGATCGCACCCGCGCCATCAGTTCTAGGCGGTTCACGGGCTTGCTGACAAAGTCATCGGCCCCCAATTCCAGGCATTGGGCGAGGGTTTCCTTGGAAGCCAAGGCCGTCACCATAATAATGGGCACCGACTGCCACTCGGCGGTGGTCTTAACCTGGCGGCACAGGGTGAACCCGTCAATTCCCGGCATCATCACATCCAGCAGAATCAGATCGGGCTGGAGCAGGGGCAGTAGGGCGAGGGCTTTTTCCCCACTTTCCACGTAGTGCAACCTGAGTTCGGGTTAAGCAGCGGGCGGGAGAGCGAAGTCAAGATGGAGGGAAG
>JALQST010000340.1 GCA_023264315.1 Nodosilinea sp. BSH.14 | reverse complement strand
CTGTCTACTCAGCAGGAGTCCGCTTAGTGCGGGCAGACTGGGAATCCTCGCGCCTTTAGGCCGAGGAGGATGTCAATGAAAGACTGCTATGTCGATCCATGGGTCTAGACAACGCTGTAGCCTAGGGGATGGTTTATGGATCACTCTTCGTAATGTCTAGCCTAGCCACCACCATTGAAGCGATTTTGTACCTCAAGGGTCAGCCTCTGTCCATTGCTAAGCTGGCGGAACTGGCCCGTTGCGAGCGGGAAGACATTGAGGAGGGGTTGATTGACCTGATGGACGACTATGCCCACCGGGACGGAGCCCTGGAAATAGTGGAGACGGTGGATGGCTACTGTCTGCAATTGAAGGAGCGCTACCGCTTTTTGGTGGACATGCTGATTCCTCTAGATTTGGGGGTGGGGGTGTTGCGTACCCTGGCCGCCATTGCCCTCAAAGGCCCCATTAGCCAGACCGATCTGGTGGATTTGCGTGGGTCGGGGGCATACCAGCATGTTCAGGAACTGTTGACCCAAGGGTTTATTCGTAAGCGCAAACAGTCCGACAGCCGATCCTCCCTGGTGCAGGTGACGGATAAGTTCTACCAGCATTTTGAAATTGACCAACTGCCCAACCTACGGCAGAAATCCCCCCGCCAGCGCCAGGAAGCTGACGCGGTGGCGGAAGCCGAACAGGACGAGGAGGGGGGCGGTGTTGCGACGGCCAAGGGACTTGAGGCCGAAGACCAGGATAGTGAGGCTTAAGGGCAATCCTCGCCCTGGAGAACGGGTTTTAACCGCCCGCCACCGGTTCCGCGAGGGGCTGGGCCTCGGGTTCGGCGGTGGGGGATTCTGACTCTGGCGCGGTGGGTTCCTGGGTCGTGAAGACTAAGCCGTCATCGCTTTGATCGGCGTGAATCGTGGCTCCTTCGGTGAAGGTGGTTTCCAGGATTTTGGTGGCGATGGGGTTCTCCAGGAGCCGCTGAATGGCCCGCTTGAGGGGACGGGCACCGTAGACAGGATCGTAGCCGCTTTCGGCAATGAAGTCGATGGCGGCATCGGTGATGTCGAGGCGAATTTTCTGGTCGGTGAGGCGTTTTTCCACCCGCCGAATTTGGATCGCCACGATTTTCCGCAGTTCCTGTTTCCGCAGGGAGTGGAACAAAATCAGGTCATCCACCCGGTTAAGAAATTCGGGCCGGAACTGTTTTTGCAGCGCCTTCAGCACTAGGCCGCGCATTTCGTCGTAGCGGTCGTCGTCGCCTGCGAGTTCCAGAATGTGGTCGCTACCGAGGTTGCTGGTCATAATCACCACGGTGTTGCGGAAATCTACCCGGTGGCCCTGGGAGTCGGTAATGCGGCCATCGTCCAGCACTTGCAGCAGGATGTTGAACACGTCGGGGTGGGCCTTTTCCACCTCATCCAGCAGCACCACGGAGTAGGGATGGCGGCGCACGGCTTCGGAAAGCTGGCCCCCGTCCTCGTAGCCCACGTAGCCCGGAGGTGCCCCCACCAGGCGGGACACGGCGTTTTTCTCCATGTATTCCGACATATCGATGCGGATGAGGGCATCTTCGGTATCGAACAAAAAATCCGCCAAGGCGCGGGCCAGTTCCGTTTTGCCCACCCCCGTTGGCCCCATGAACAGGAAGGAACCCAGGGGCCGACCGGGATCGTTCATCCCCGCACGGGCGCGACGAATGGCGGCGGCGACGGCGGAAACGGCCTCATCCTGACCGATCACCTGGTCGTGGAGGTGGCCCTCCAGTTGCAGCAGCTTTTGCCGCTCCGAGGCCATCAGGCGGTTGACCGGAATGCCCGTCCACTTGGCGACGATTTCGGCAATGTCGGCATCGATAACTTGTTTGCGCGAGAGGGTTATCCCCTGGGCTTGGATTTCCGCCAGTTGAGCCTCCAGCGCTTCCCGTTCCTGCTGCACCGCCTCCAGTCTGCCGTATTTGAGCTGGGCGGCTTTGTTCAGGTCGTAGGCCCGCTCGGCCTGGTCGATCTGGCGGCGCAGGCTTTCCTCTTCTTCTTTAAGGTTGTGGATGGCGTCGCGGGTTTGGTTTTGCAGTTGCCACTGCTCGTCCAAGGTTTGCTTTTGGGGCGTGAGGACCGCAACTTCCTGCTGAATGCGATCCAAGCGTTCGCGGGTGGCCCGACTGGCGGTTCCGGCCCGATCTTCGGCTTCCAGGGAGAGCTTTTCCATTTCAAGCTGCATCAGCCGCCGCCCCATGGCCTCTAGCTCGGTGGGTTTGGAGGTAATCTCCATCTTCAGCTTGGCCGCTGCTTCGTCAATCAGATCAATCGCCTTGTCAGGCAGGAAGCGATCCGCAATGTAGCGATCCGAAAGCACCGCCGACGCCACCAGGGCGCTATCGGCAAACTCCACCTCGTGGTAGCCCTCATAGCGATTTTTCAGCCCCCGCAGAATGGAAATCGTATCCTCGGCGCTGGGTTGGCCAATGTAAACCTGCTGGAAACGCCGCTCCAATGCAGCGTCTTTTTCGATGTGTTTGCGGTATTCGTCCAGGGTCGTCGCCCCAATGCAGCGCAGTTCGCCCCTGGCCAGCATGGGCTTCAGCAGGTTGCCCGCATCCATAGTGCCCTGGCCCGCCCCGGCCCCCACGACGGTGTGCAGTTCGTCAATAAACAGAATAATCTGCCCCTCGGAGTCGGTGACTTCCTTTAGCACCAGGCGTAGGCGTTCTTCAAACTCGCCCCGAAACTTGGCCCCGGCAATCAGTCCGCCAATGTCCAGGGAAATCAGCGTCCGCCCTTTCAACGATTCCGGCACTTCGCCGTTGATGATGCGCTGGGCCAGGGCTTCAGCGATGGCGGTTTTGCCCACGCCCGGTTCGCCAATCACCACCGGGTTATTTTTGGTGCGTCGGGAAAGCACTTGGATCACCCGCCGAATTTCCTCATCGCGGCCAATCACCGGATCCAACTTGCCGTCCCGTGCTGCCTGGGTCAGATCCAACCCAAACCGTTCCAGCGCTTCATACTGGGCTTCGGGTTTGGGGTCAGTGACGCGCTGACTGCCCCGCACCCCCTGGATCGCCGCCATCAACTCAGGAATTTGGGGATGTTTACCCAACTCCTCTAATCTTTGTGCTTCCTGTGCAAATAACTGAGATGCTTTTTCAATGGTATCAGTTCCCTGGGCTTGGGGTAAAAACTGCTTAATTACACAGTAGGGCTGGGATGGTTTATATTGATCTGTAGCTAAAAATGTGCGCCCAAAACCACCCTGACCTAAGATTGAGCGGGGTATATATCTTTCTGTCAGCACTAACTTACTACCGCATTTCTGACAGTATTGAAAATTATCCGGGTTGGGGTGCAGACAGTCTGGGTTGAGACAGTAGATTTGATTGCTCATGTCTGGGGCGGTTTGTCTGGTGGTGGTTGCCAAGAGTTATTATACACTTAAGTATGGGTTAAATTGCCTGCACAAAAAAGTTTTAGGGAACACCGAACAAGGG
>JALQST010000033.1 GCA_023264315.1 Nodosilinea sp. BSH.14 | reverse complement strand
TGCTGGGGGAAACCTGGCTGAACCACTGGCGCGATGGGCTCCCTACCCCGGAGGATACCCCCGGAGAGGTTAACATTCCCGTCATCCTGTGGCTGCGGAATTTGCTCCTGGCCTACGACATGGAGGAATTTGCCCAGGCCCGCTATAACCTGCTGGGCAACGGGGGCCACTGGTTCCCTGGCCAAAAGGCCGAAACGGTACAAGACTTGGATCTTGCCGATTGCCTGCGCCACAGCCCCTACGCCCAGGACATCCCCGCCCTGCTGGCCGACACCCACCAACGCCTCGCAGGGCAAGCCGTGGCCCGTCTGTCCAATGCCTAGCTCGCTGTCCCAGCCCGCTATTCTGGGCTTCGATCCGGGGCGGCAAAAGTGCGGCCTCGCCATCATGGGGGTGGATCGTATCCTGCGCTACCAGGCCGTGGTGGCGGTGGACGCGGTGATGGCCACCATCGAACAACTGCGGCAGCAGTTCCCGGTTTCCACCATCGTTCTTGGCGACCAAACGGGCTCGAAACAGTGGAAAGAAAGCCTGTCTCAGTTACATGACCCACCCCGAATCATGGTGGTGGACGAGCGCTACACCTCCCTCGAAGCCCGTGACCGCTACTGGCAGATGCATCCCCCTGCTGGTCTGGGCAAACTGCTGCCCCAGTCCCTCCGCACCATCCCCCGCCCCATCGACGACATCGTGGCGATTTTGCTGATCGAACGCTACCTCAACCGCCTCACCGAGCCCGTGGCCTAGTTTCTTCCTATAGACGGTGGCGACGGAAGACCTCCACCGCTGCTCGGTGCAGTAGGGAATGGCGGTAAATCAGGTCGTCCATAGAGTCGCCATAGCCGCCGCCGATGACGCAGGCCACCGGATAGCCCGCCGCGATGCAGGTCTCTAGCACCCAATGGTCGCGCTGGTAGAGTCCGGTATTGGTGAGGGCCAGTTTGCCCAGGCGATCCTCGCGGTGGGGGTCGGCTCCGGCGTCGTAGATCACCAGGTTGGGGCGCACCTGGCTCAGCACCTCCGGCACATACTGGGCCAGGGTGTGGAGATAGTCGTCGTCCTCCATGCCCACGGGCAGGGGCACGTCTAAATCGCTGGTTTGCTTGCGGGCCGGAAAGTTGGCGTCGCAGTGCATGGAAAAGGTAAACACGCTGGGATCATCGCGAAAAATCCAGGCGGTGCCGTCCCCCTGGTGCACGTCCAAGTCGAGCACCAGCACCCGCAGCACCCGGCCCTGCTGTTGTAGTACCCGGGTGGCGATGGCGATGTCGTTGAAAATGCAAAAGCCCGCTCCATAGTCTGGGAAGGCGTGGTGGGTGCCGCCAGCGGTGTTGCAGGCCAGCCCCCGGCTGAGGGCCAGTTTGGCCGTGAGAATGGTGCCCCCCACCGCCGTGCAGGTGCGCTTCACCAGGGCCGCACTCCAGGGGAGGCCAATGCGCCGTTGCAGCTTGGGGTCTAGGGTGCCCTGCTGGTAAGCCTGCACATAGTCGGGCCGATGTACCAGTTCCAGCCAGTCGGGGCTGGGGGCTCCGGGCTGGTAAATTTGGTCAGCGGTAATCACCCCATCCTTCAGCAGCCGTTCCTTCAGCAGCGCAAATTTCGGCATGGGAAACCGATGCCCCTCTGGCAGCGGGGCCACATAGTCGGGATGGAAAATAATCGGCAGATCGCTCAAGGCCCAATGGATAACGCCCCATCCGTGATCATGCCAGTGGCATCCCCATCATGCAAGGTAAGCCTTCCGGGAAAACGGGCCATCACATCAACGACGACAGGGAACGCCGCTGGCGCAAATCGAGGACATGGGCAAGGCTGTCTTCCTCCCAGTCCAGGGGATGGGCCTCCTCGTCGGCCAGCACCTCGGGCTGGTGGGGGGCGGTTTCGGTCGCCTTGCTGCCCTGGGCCTGCGGTGGCGGGGCCGGGGCTGGCGATCCGGGTGCTGGCTGGGGCTGGACTCGCGGCGGACGGGCCGCCTGGGAACGGGGTACGGTTGGCCTTGGGGTGATCGCCTGCCCCGTGGGCAGCGGGCCATCATCGAACAGGTTCAGCGCCAGGGCATCCCCATCGTCCATGGCGTCTGTGGCCATGGCGTCCGTAGGATTGGCCAAGGTCAGCGGCAGGGTATCCACCACTGCTCGGGCACCCTGGACAATCACGGCATCCCGTTCGGGGGAATAGGGCCGCAACCGCTTTGGCCCGGTGGGGGCCTTGGCCTTGGGCGGTACCCGACGACGTACCCGCTGCTTAGGCCGACGACGGACGGCGGCCTTGGCCTGCTGGGTAATGGCCCAACTGCCTAGGGCACAGAGCCCCACCAAACTGCTGAAACCCCAAAGGGTCACTTTGGACTTTTGGCGCGGGGGCGCGGGGGCGCTGTCTGTTTCGGCCTCCTCCAGGGGCATAGCTTCCGGCGGGGTGCCCGTGCTTGAACGGGACGCCTGCACCTGGGGCAGAGCCATGGTGGCGGATTGATCAGGGTTGTTAAACACTAGCCGCTGTGCCGCCACCGCCGCCACACAAATGATGATTAGCCATAGGCTACCCAGCACCGCCAACGGACGCTGGGAAAGCAACCGTACCCAAAATCGGGGTGAGATGGGCACAGGTGCTTGGGTTGCAGAGAAAAGCGCTTCAGGGCTGGGGGGGAGAGGCTTCCCGGTATCTCGCGCCATGATTTTAGTGACCTAGGATCCAACGAGTTGCCAAGGCTTTCGACCTCAGCCAGAGCCCAAGATTGCGTCTCAGGATAGCGAGGGGCGAAAAATCTAGCGCTATTTTGTCATAAAATCCCCGGTGGCCACCAACCCTACGGGCAATTCTGGTTGAAATAGCGGGTCTTGCCCATCTCAACCGCAGGAACCGTGTTAGCCGGATCGTCCCCCCAAGGCCAAGCCACGGCACCGGCTGCCCAGGATAGGGCTGTGTAGAATTATCAACAAACCAAAAAACCAAAAAAACCGTAGCCTATGATACAGACATAGGCGGAGATCGTTCATCCCTTCTGCTAGGTGGTCGGCACGGTTAAGGCCCCTGATCCAGCCCAGGGACGGAAGTAGGGAAATTCTCGAAGGAACGCGCCTCTAAAAACGCCACTCGCTTCCAGGAGGCGACATCATGAAATTGACCTATCGCGGCGTCAGCTACGACTATACGCCCAACCCGATGCCCAAAATGGGCGACACCTTCGAGACCGGAACCTATCGCGGCGCTTCCGTGGCGTTCCGGGCCATGGCCGAACCCCCAGTACAGCCCGCCGCTGATCTCACCTGGCGCGGTGTGCCCTACCATACGGGCACCGTTGCCGCCGTTGCCAAGGTTGAGCCCGCCACCCCTGTACCCGTTGCCGCCCCTGTCCCGGCAGCAGCTGGCGTGAGTGGCATCCCCGAACTGGCCCGCAACCTGTTTATCCGTCGCCATCAGCGCAGTCGCAAGCGGGAACAGGGCATGATGGTGCGTCTGGCTGCTGAAGTGGGCCTGCCCGTGGAAGACGCCATGCGCTACGAAAGCCACATTCAAGGCAAAACCCCCCACGACTTTGCCGCCTACGACCGCAGTGGCACCGCCATGAGCTAGCCCGGTGCATCTCCCCATCCCGTGGGTTGACCGCTGATCGCAACTGATGAATGAACCGAACGCCGACGGAGGCCATCCCCGTCGGCGCTTTGCCATCGTCCAAGGATCACAGGCCGACCATCCGTGCCGAGATGCCCCCTCGGTCTACGCCCAGGATCTTGGTTAGCCCTCAACCCGCTGCGCCCTCTGCCGACTACCGAATTCTGACCCGACCCTTGTGAATGGCGTCAAACAGGCGGTTGATTTGACGGCGTTCGTCTTCATCCACGGTGCCACCCGCCAGCACCAGGGCCAGGAGGGTTTCGTACTGGGCTTGGGTGATGTACCGTTCTTCCAGAACATGGTTGACCAACTCGGTGAGGGGAGAATCGGGCGGCGGGGTTGGCGGCGGGGCCGACGCAGGGGGCAGGGGTTGGGACGATGGAGCGTCCATAGTGCAGCTTAGGAGAACGATGGGATGATCCCTACCGTAAGGGTATCCCCACCCGGCCTACCCGGCGATCGGTTCGCCCCAAAAGGAGACAAGCTGTTGCAAGGGGAGACCCACCGTTCGGCGGCACAACCCACTGAAACACAACGGAAAAAATTCGCTACTCTAGACGGTCGTGGGAACAGACCCAGGGCAGATCTCAGCACGGATAAGGGCGTTTGGCCGGGACGGTGACGCATGACTAGGATCCAACAATTCCAACTCTTCAAGGCCGCCCTAGGGCCGCAGCGGGGGCGCTTAGGGCCGTGGCGAAGGGCCGTGCTCCTGGGGGGAGTAGGACTTCTGTGGGGCTGGGGCGGCGGGCTGGCACTAGGGCTGGCCCAGGCATCCCCTCGCAACCCTGGAACTTTAATGGGGGCTTCGGTGGAGACTGCGGTGGAGGCATCGGTGGCCCCAGGACAAGGGGCCTTAGGCAAAGCCAAGGATAGCCCATCCACGGTGGCCCAACGCTACAGAACCGCCATGCTGGTGGGCTATGCAGCGGCGGAACAGGGCGATTACCACACGGCGTTAATTAATTTCCGCCGTGCCCTGGAGGCGCGTCCCGGCGACCGCTATGCCACCGCCGCCATTCAAAATATGGAAACCTACATTGCCCGAGAACGGGCGGAAGTGGCGAAGCGGGCGGAAATTGCCCGTCTCCAAACCACCGTAGCGGCAGCGGTGGCGGCTAGTGATTGGGCCTGTGCGGCGGCCTCCGTGGAGCGTCTGGTTGAACTGGTGCCCCCCGACTCCCCCGACCGGGCCAGACTGATTGCCTACCGGGGCGAACTGGCGGGGATGATTGCCTCTCGGGATAACCTAGAGCGCTGGTCTACGGTGTGTCCGGGGGGGCAGGTGTAGGCCATGACCGCCCCATCGCCCCCCACCGATCCCTTCCCTAACCAGGTCAGCGCCGATTGGCTAGCCGCCCACCTCCAGGATCCCCATGTGGTGATCGTGGACTGCCGCTTTTCCCTGGCCGATCCCCACCTAGGCCAGCGCCAGTACGCCGAGGGCCATATCCCCGGTGCCCACTACCTCGACCTCAACCAGGATTTGTCGAGCCCGGTGCAGCGCCACGGCGGTCGCCATCCCCTGCCCAATTGGGACACCTTCTGCCAGCACCTCGAAGCGATTGGGGTGTGCTCTGCCTCGTCCCACGGCCCTACCCAGGTGGTGGTATACGACGATTCCCGCTTTGCCTTTGCCGCCCGCCTGTGGTGGATGCTGAAATACCTGGGTCACGACGCTGTGGCGGTGCTGGATGGCGGCTGGGGGGCTTGGCAACGGGGTGGCTATGCCGTCAGCACCGAGATCCCAACCGCTGCCCCAGAACCCCAGGCGGGGCCATTCATACCCCAGTTTCAGCCCGGTTGGATTGTGGATGTGGAGGATATTCGCCGCAGTCAGCATCATCCAGGGGTGCGGCTGATTGACTCCCGCGAGCCCGCCCGCTATCGAGGGGAGGTGGAACCCGTCGACCCTGTGGCGGGGCACATTCCGGGGGCCAGTAACCAATGCTGGCAGGAGGTATCCACCGCCGAGGGCTTTCTAAAACCCGTGGCCGACCACGTCCAGCGCTGGGCCAGCCTTCGCGATTTCCCAGACCGTGACGCTCCAGAACCCATCGTCTACTGCGGGTCGGGCGTCACCGCCTGCGTCAACCTGCTCTCCCAGGCCATCGCCAACCAGCCCCTCGCCAAACTCTATGTCGGCGGCTGGAGTGACTGGTGCTCCTACGAGGCATCGGAATGCCCACGGGAACCGGATGGAACGTCGGTCTAGCGCCGTCGCTGCTTGCTCACCATTTTGCGAGACAGGCGTAGATTGATGTCCTCCTTCTCGGCCCAGTCTTGCAGCACGCGGAAGAAAATTTGTTTGTCGGCCCCTTGCAGTACGGCGGTTTGGTCAGCGGTTTCAATGCCGTAGGGGTAGCCGCCGCCGATGATCACCTCGCCGCGCACGCAGTTGAGGTAGCGGGTCATGTGGCCGCTCTCCCACATCCATAGGGGCATTTCCAGGCGCACAGGGTAGCCGTCTCGGGTGGTTTTCAAATAGGTGAAGGCGATCTGGTTGCGCTGTTCGTCGTAGTGGTCGAGAATGCCGCCCCGGTCGCAGCGAAATAGGGGAATGCGATCACCCCATTCCATCAGCCGCGCCAGCAACTGGGCGTCGTGGATGCCCTCGGTGGCCTCCAATCCACAACCGTGGTGCAGCATGGTGGTGAGGTCGTGGGCGTAGGACGTATCGACATAGCCCACCAGGGGCACCCGCCGTTCTTCGCTGGCCCGCAAAAGGGCCAGCATGGCCTGGACGTAGGCTTTTTGACTATCGGGGTCAAAGGCTTCGGCAAAAGTGACCACCAGCGCCCCATCGAAAAACACCAGGGTGCGCTCCGGTTCCTGGCAGGCGTAAATGTACTCTACCAGCCGCTCCGCCTCCATTTGAAAGCGGCGAATATTCACCCGGCGTTCCAAGGGCTGGGCCGGGTTTGGCCCCAAATCCTTTGGCGTCAGCAGGTCTACCCGCACATCCTTTTGGTAGGGGCGGGTTTTGCTGTGGGGGTTCTCAAACCAGCCAATCTGAATCAGCGCAAGGGGAATCGACAAATCCTTCCCCGGCGTAATCTGCGACCCATCCACCGCAAAGGTGGTAATTTCCGACAGCACCGCCTGCACCCACTGGGCACTGGCTTCCCGGTTTGACCACCGCTCCTGGGCCGGGGCGGATTCCGCAAAGAAAAAGGGAATCACGCCCTTCTTGCCCCTGGGGGCTTCCTCCAAGGGCAACGCACCCACCGGAGTTGATCCCCCTAGGCACTGCTGCTGATCCGCCAAGGGCAGGGCCGAAAACTCTGCCCAGGCCCGGTGATAGGCTGCCAGCAGTTCAAACTTCGCCTTATTAAACGTACTAAAGGCCTCCCGCTTTTGGTCGAGTAAGGCTTTGATGTGGGCCGGACTCACTGGCATACCCCATGATCCTACGGAACGCCTGTATTGATGGGCATTCTAGCGGCTTTAGGCGGCGTTGGCATAGTCTCGTCCATTCGTTGGCTAGGGAGTTGGGCTGCTGATCTGCCGCAGCAGGGTTTCGAGGCGCTGTTGGGCTTGGCCATAGCGTTGCCAGTCGCCTTGCTGGAGGGCAGCTTGGCCATCCTCGTAGGCGGTGAGGGCGGATTGGATCAGGCTGGCGAGGTCGCTGGGCAGGGGAGCCAAATCGGTGCCGTCGGGGCTATCAGTGTCGTCGGTATTGCCGATGGCCGGGGGACGGGCTGCGCCAAAGATCGCATCTAGGGCTTGGTCGAGGGTTTCGCGCATGACGACTTGATCGCCGTAGGCCACGATTACCCGCCGCAGTTCTGGCAAAGCGCCCTGTTCCGCCCGGAGATAGATGGGCTGGACGTAGAGCAGGGATTGCTCGATGGGAATCACCAGCAAGTTGCCCCGCAGCACCCGTGATCCCTGCTGGCTCCAGAGGGTGATTTGCTCCGAGATTTCGGGGGTTTGGCTAATGCGGGCTTCGATCTGGCTGGGGCCAAAGACGAGTTCCTGTTTAGGGAATTCGTAGAGCAGCAGCCGACCGTAGTTATCGCCATCGGATCCGCCCGCTAACCAGGCGATCATATTGTCGCGGTTGGCTGGGGTGAAGGGCAGAATTTGCAGAAACTCCTCCCGCTCCAGTTTGGGCAACTTCATGATGATGTAGTAGGGAGCCATCACCTCCAAACGGCCATCCACCGTATGTTCAGGGAAGCGCCAGAGGTCTTCGCGGTTGTAGAACACCTCCGGGTTTTCCATGTGGTAGGCCCGATACATCTGGGCCTGGATGGTGAAAATATCCTGGGGATAGCGCAGGTGTTGCCGATAGCTGGCGGGCATGGTGTCGCTGGGGCGAAACAGATTAGGGAAAATCCGTTGATAGGTGGCCAACACCGGATCATTGGGGTCGCGGACGAAGAACTCTAGGCTGCCATCGTAGGCGTCGATAAAGACCTTGACCGCATCCCGAATATAGTTGGCGCTGGGCGGCAGCAGGCCATAGCTGGGGTCGGCCACGGCCAGCATTTCGCTGTAGCGGTGTAGGGGCTCGGAGTAGGGGTAGCGGTCGCTGACGGTGTAGCCGTCCATCACCCATTTCAGCCGCCCATCCACCACCACCATGTAGGGGTCGCTGTCGTAGGTGAGAAAGGGGGCCACCCGCTGCACCCGGTCGCGGATGAGGCGATGGTAGTGGATGCGGGAGTCGCCATTGAAATAGTTGGAAATCAAAATGCGCAGGTTGCCCAGGTCGTAGGTGTAGGCGAGGCGGCGCAGGAGGGAATTCAGCGGCACGCCCCCCTGTCCGGTGTAGCGGTAGGTGGCGTTGGTGTCCCCCAGGGGGTAGTCAAATTCGTCGGTGTTGGTGCCTGTAAAGATGTAGTTGGCGGTGTCCTCCCCGTAGTAGATGCGGGGCTGCTCCAGGAGCAAATCCACATTGGAATCCGGCGGCACATTCCGCAGAAAGAACTCCGGCATCCCGTTGCTGGCGACGCGGTTCACGGGGCTCATCACCAGGCCAAAGCCGTGGGTGAATTTAAGCTGGCGGTTGATCCAATTTTGGGCCTCCGGCGGCAACTGCGCCACCGATAGCTCGCGGGCCGAAAGCGTCACCTGGCGGTAGTCGCCGTTGAGGGTGTAGCGGTCGATATCGACATCCCTGAAGTTGTAGTACAGCCGAATTTCCTGAAGCTGTTTGTAGGAACTCAGGAGCGGTACGTCGTCCCAGAGGCGGATATTGCGCACCGTGGGCTGGTTAGTGTCCAAAATAGCCCGATCCAGGGGACTATCGGCGGGAAACGGCTCGGAGATGACATCCGTTAGGTTGTAGGCTTGGCGGGTGAAGGCGATATTGTGCTCGATGTAGGGCCGCTCCATGGTGAGTTCGTTGGGCTCCACCACAAAGTTTTGCTGAAACCAGGGATACAGCCCGTTCACCAAAATCAGCACCGCTAGGTACAGCCCCATGCCCACAATCGGCAGGGAAAACCCACTGCGCCACAGGGCCAGCACAAACAGAACGGCAATGGACAGGGTGACAAACCCCATCAGCCAGTAGGCTTGCAGCCGCGCATGGACATCGGTGTAGCCCGCCCCAAAGATGACTCCGGTCTCGGAATACAGCAGAGAGTAGCGATCTAGCCAGAAGCCCACCGCCAACAGCGCCGCCAGCCCCGCCAACAGCAAACAAACATGGGCCTTGGCCTCCCCGGTGAGGAAATACTTCCAGCCTCGCTCAGGCCGAATCTCTCCCTTGATGCCGTAGACCACGAGGGTCAACAGCAGCGCCCACACCACCAGCCCCAGCAGATTGCTCTGTAAGCCCCGCCACAGCGGCAAGCGAAACAGGTAAAAGCCGATGTCGTGGTTAAAAATTGGGTCGGCTTGGCCAAAGTCGGAGGGATTGAGGAACCGCAACACCCGCTCCCAGGAGGCCGCCCCCCGCCATGCCGCCCCCAGGGCGAGGAGCCCGATGGCCCCCAAGCCACCCAGGTGCAGCAGTTGTTCAAGCTGTTCCCGCTGCTGAGGACTGCTGTAGCGGCTCGTCAGCCGATAGCTGCGTTCGCGGGTGATCACCCGAGCCAGTTGATAGTGCCCCCACAGCCACAGGGCTACCATCCCGAAGCTGCCAACCCCCAACCCCAACTGCCAACGTAGCCGCGTACCAAAGACTGAGCCATAGCCCACTGATTGGAACCACCAGAATTCGGTTAACAGGTGAACTAGGCTGCCCGTCATCACCAGCAGCGCCACCGCTGCTAGTAGCCAGGGCAACCACCGACTCCCTCGGTAGGTAGGGGATGCGGATTGAGGAGATTTGGAAAAAGTCACGGGGGCCTAGGACACTGATCATTCGACCTGATCCTACCCCAAGGGCGAAAGGGGGTTAGCCCTTAGTAACGTTTTCTCAAGGGGATCGCGCCTTCGGACGGGTGGATCCTCGTCACCATCGCCTCCGACGGTCTAGGGGGGCGCGGCTTGGTTAAAGCGGCGATTGCGCCAAGCCCGGATCGCCTGGGCTTGCCGTTGTACCGCTGTCAGGTATTTGGGGGTAGACAACTCCTCCGGGGCAGCGATGGGCGGGGCCGAGCGAGTGGTAGAGAGACAGTGGACGAGGCTATCGAGGTGGGGTTCGAGGGCCAAATCACGCACCAGATGGTCGATGGAGGCGTAGCGTTCCTTGGGGTCAAGGCGCAGCATTTTGTCGAGGATACTGCCGAAGTGATCGCTCACGGTGACGAGGGGTCGCCAGCCTATCTGGCCCGTCTTGGTGTCGTTGTCCAATTCTGCGGGGGTGTGGGCGGTGAGCAAAAATAGGCAGCTCATCCCTAGGGCGTAAATGTCGCTGCCGTAGCAGGGGCGCAGGGCCAACTGTTCTGGCGGGGCAAAGCCGGGGGTTCCCACAAACTGGCTAACGGGCGCTTGGTAGATGTGGGCCTGGTCTAAATCCGCTAGAAATTCCCGCACGGCTCCAAAGTCGATCAGCACGAGGCGGCGGTCAAACTCGCTGCGGATGATGTTGGGCGGCTTGATGTCGCGGTGAATGATGCGGTTGCGGTGGATGAACTGCAACACCGGGATCATTTCCTGCAAAAAATACTTGACCTGGGCCTCGGTTTGGCGACCCTGCTGGCGCACCTCCTGGGCAATGGTTTGCCCCTGGATATACTCCTGCACCAGGTAAAACTCGCCGTGAATGGTGAAATAGTCCAGCAGGCAGGGGATTTGGGAGTGACTCCCCAGGCTCGCCAGCACCTTAGCCTCGCGCCGAAAGCGCACCTTAGCCCGCTCTAGGGATTGGCTGTTCTGGGTTCTGGGGGCCAACTGTTTAATCACGCAGGCGGGCTGGCCCGGTAGCCGCATATCTTGGGCCAGATAGGTGACGCCAAACCCGCCCTGACCCAGGGAACGCAACACGCGATAGCGTTCGCGAAACAGGTTGGAGGACTGGTAAAACGCGCCAATTTCGCCGCTGAAACTGCGATCGTGGTTCCCGTTAGAAGACGAGGCAACGGGGTCTGGCATAGGGCAACGCCTAGAACGGCAAGGAGACCGGGCTGAGGTCGCGGAAGCCGATAGACTCCACGTCCATTCTATCAAGGCCACCTCTATCAAGGTCCACCGGCTGCCCCACCCTCGCCAGCCCGGGACATCGCCCCGGCCTTGGCCACCTTAAGCTGGGGGGAGCCAAAAGGTAAAGGTGGTGCCCTGGTTGAGTTGGCTGGTGACGGTAATTTCGCCGCCCTGCACCGTCACGAGGCGGCGGCAAATGGTCAGCCCCAGGCCGGTGCCGCCAGAGCTGCGGTTGCGGGAACGATCCGCCCGCCAGAAGCGCTCGAAGACGTAGGGCAAGTCTGCTGCGGCAATGCCAATACCCGTATCCGTCACTGAGATGTAGACCCGCTGGGGTTCGGCCCAGGCCCGCACCATCACCTTGCCCGCTTCGGTGTAGCGCAGGGCATTACCCAGCAGATTAATCATAATTTGCTCGATGCGGCTGGGATCGGCATAGACCGCTGGCAGATCGGGCGGGCAATCCAACCCTAGGGCCACCTGATCCGGATTGGCCCGCTGGCCCTCAAAGGTTTGGATGAGAGCCGCCAGCCGGGGAGGCAAATCCACGCGCTGGGCCTGGATCGGCAGATAGCCTGCCTCCAGCTTAGAGAGTTCCTGCAAATCGTTCACCAGCCGTTGTAGGCGGGTGGTTTCCGTGGCCAGCCGCTCGTAGAGTTCCGGCTGGGGCGGCACGGTGCCATCGGCCAAGCCCTCTAGGTAGCCATGGAGAATGGTGAGGGGGGTGCGCAGTTCGTGGGTGAGGTCGCCCACCAGTTCCCGCCTCCGCTGTTCCACCCCTTCTAAATCCGAGGCCATGCGGTTAAAGCTGTTGGCTAACCGCTGAATTTCTAGAATTTCCGAGGGGGGCACCCGCGCCGTCAAGTCTCCGACGGCAAACTGGCGGGTAATTTCCGCCATTTGGTCTAGGGGCCGAATAATCCGCCGCGAGACCCAATAGCTGAGCCCCCCCGCCGTGCCACCCCCCACCAAAATCGACCACACCATCCCCCTGCTCCAAGCGGCTTCAAACCCCTTCAGCAGTTGGGTGCGGCGATGGAGACTCATCACCCCATTCTCGTAGCGTTGCAGGGTAATCACTAGGAACCAAGGGGTGGAGAGACGTCCGATCACCACCAGGGGGAGAATGCCCACCGTCATCACGGCTAGGTGGGAGAGAAACAAGCGGCTCCGCAGATTGAACTTGGCCATTCTAGCCCTCAGGCGGGAGTTTGCTGAAGATCGGGCTGTTCCTCAGGCAAAATCGCCCCCTCCACCGGGCACACCTGGAGGCAGATGCCACAGTCGATGCAGGTGGAAAAATCAATCCAGTACCAGTCGGTACCCTTGGTATTTTTGCCCGGGCCTTCATGGATACAGGCAACGGGGCAGGCATCGACGCAGTCGGCAACCCCCTCACAGACGTTGGTAACAATGGTGTGGGCCATAGGATCTCCTTCAGTGGTTAAGACTCGGCAGAATGATTCAGGCAGACAGGTCGGTCAGGTAGGCCGTCCAGACAGGTCGGTCAGGCAGGTCGGTGGAACCTCGGCCACCGTGGGGTTTTTCAACCCGCAGCGGGAGCCAAAGGGAGCCAACACCCACCGGGCTCACCGCTACCCTATCCGCCCTGTAACCCGTTAGTTGAGGGTTTCGATGTGTGGCAACCCGTTGCCCTCAATCCAGGCGATGTGCTGGATGTGGCGATGGTGGGCAATGGCCCGCACGGCGTCCTGGGAGGGTACTTCGCCCAGGTGCACCTCGGCCCGGACGAGGTTAGCCGAGAACCGCAGGGTTTGGGCGTAGGTGAAGGCCGCCGCCGTGGCCTGGGGCACTAGGGGCACCACCAGCCAATCGCTGGCCGGAATACTCTGGGGCAGCCGCCCGGTGGGCAGCAGGGCTTGGTGCAGCATGTCAATGTCAAACACGAAGCCAATGCCAGGGAAGTCGGCGGCGGCGGGGCTAAACACCCCCAGCAGGTGATCGTAGCGGCCCCCTTGGCCCAGCACTTGGCACCCCAGTTCCGGCGGGCTTACCACCTCAAACACCAAGCCCGTGTAGTAGTCGAAGGTTTGGATCAGGCTGAGGTCGAGGATCAGCGGCGGACGATCCGTGGCGTCTCCGTGGGCGGGTGGCACCTCCCGCAGCAGCGCCACCAAGGATTTCAGGCGCTCCAGGGAGGCTTGGCCCGCCGCCCCCAGGTCGAGAGTGCCCAGGGATTGCAGAATATCCTCCGGCTGGCCGCGCAGATCCAGCAGGTAGAGGGCGTGGTGGCGCTGGGTCGGGGTTAAATCAAGGGTTTCTAGGGTAATCCGATCTAACTGGGCTAGGGCCTGCCGCACCGCCTTGCGCACGGCTGGGGGAAAGGGCTCCAGCAGAGCGCGGGTCAGTTGGGCATCTCCCAATAGCAAACTCCAGCCCCGCAGGTTGAGACTGGCCAGACCATCGGTGAGCAGCAGCAGCATTTCGGCATCGGCGAGGGTATCCCCTGCCCCCAAAAGCTCCACCCCGGCCTGGAAAAATTCCTGCTGGCTGCCCCGGTGGCCGTGCTTCGCCTGCCGGAAGACATTGGCGTTATAGTACAGCCGCTGGGGATAGGTGACGCGGCTGAGGCGACTGACCGCCGCCCGGGCGATGGAGGCCGTCAATTCGGGACGCAGGCCCAACCGTGGCCCCGTGGTGTGGTGCAGTTCAATCACCGCATCTTGATCAATGGCTCCGCCCGCCATCAGCGTGTCCATCCGCTCGATGGTGGGGGTGATGATGCGGTGGTAGCCCCAGCGCTGGAAGCCCTGCTCTAGGCGATCCTCAATCCAGCGCTTTTGGGCCACGTCCAGGGGGAGCAGGTCGCGGGCTCCGGCGGGTGGCTGATAAACCATTATTTTTTCTTGCCTCCAAATAATCCGCCAAAGAAGCCGCCGCCCTTGTCCTCGGGTTTCCCCTTGGCGGCGGACTTGGCCGCCGATTTTCCAGCGGTGCCCTTCGCCCCACCGGCCAATCCTTTCTCCAACTTAGCCTGGACGGTCTGGGCCACCTCATCTTCGGGCAGCAGGTCTAGGGCGCGTTTGGCGTGGATTTTGGCCATGGTGGTCTGCCCCGCCTTCAAGTACAAACTCGCTAGGTAGCTGTGGCACTTGGCGCTGTTGGGGTAGGTTTTAAGCGCTTCCCGCATCTCCAAGACCGCTCGCCCGTAGTCGCGATCCCCTTCAAACTCCTGGGCTCGCTTCATGTAGCTTTCTAGGAGTGTGGCCTGGGTGCGGCGGGGGGGCGGTGCCGTGGCTGGGGAACCTCCCCCGGAGGCTGCCGACGCCGGGGCACCGGACGGC
>JALQST010000339.1 GCA_023264315.1 Nodosilinea sp. BSH.14 | reverse complement strand
CAACCAGCGGGGAATGGCCCTAGGGCGTCCCTCGGCCCTGGGCTCAGATTTCGGCTCAGACTTCGCCTCGGACATTGCCTCAGGCCGTTCCTCAGATCGCCCTTCGGATCCTGGCTCCTGCGAATCAGCCATATCCGCCCCTGTCACCTGACACAACACACCACGAAACACCCAACAGTGTAGTGAACTCCCGCCGTTCTGCCTATCCCATCTAATCTATGCGTTTGTAATGACCGATCAACGGGAGCTTCCCAGGGCAGATCCACCCCCTAGGCATTCGCTGATGGCCCTGCCTCGGTCGGCGGCCCACCGAATAGAAGGATGGAAGCGCTACACTCAAGGACAGGAAAAGCCGCCCTACCCGGGCAAGGCTTGTCCCCCATCGAGTTTTGGGCAACACTGATCCCCAATCCCAATTCCCCCTACTCAAGGCTGCAAAGAGGACGATCATGCTAGCGCTTTACCAGTTTGAGGCCTCCACCTACGCGGAGAAAGTTCGTCTCCTGCTCGATTACAAGCAACTGCCCTACCAAAAGGTGGACGTCACCCCCGGCGTGGGCCAGGTTGAAGTGTTCCAAATGTCGGGTCAGCGGCAGGTGCCCGTGCTCAAGGATGGCGACCAAATTATTCCCGACTCCACCGCCATTGCCCTCCACCTCGAGCGCACCTACCCCGACCGCCCCATTCTGCCCACTGACCCCAAACAGCGGGGGCTATGCCTCGCCCTAGAAAGCTGGGCCGATGAGGCCATTGTGCCCAACGCCCGCAAGGTGATGATTGGGGCCTTTAAGCAGCACCCCAACTTCCGTACCGCCTTGCTACCCACAGCCACCCCCGACCTGCTGCGTAACCTCGTGGGTGCCCTGCCGGGGGATATTCTGAACCTCGTGGGCACTGGGGTGGGCTTTGGGCCGGAGGACATCAAGGTGGCCGCCACCGCCCTCAAGCAAAATCTAGAGGCGCTGTGCCTGATGCTGGAGAACAGTCCCTACCTGCTGGGATCCCAGCCCACCCTTGCGGATTTCGCCGTGGCCGCCGCCACCATGTACATCAAATTCCCCGACCGTCAGTATGTGAATCTGCCGGAGGGGATTTGCGGCAAAGGGGTGCCCGGTTTGGCCGATGTGCCGGAATACCAAGCCTTCTTCGACTGGCGGGATCGGCTCTACGCCGAGTTTCGTACCCCTCGCACCGATGTTCCACCGTCCTCGGCTTCCAGCGCCAGCGGCCCCACCCCCATTAGCATTGACTAGCGCCCATGGCCACCCCTGTGACTACGCTCACCCCGCTCCTGGGAGCCGACGCCGTGCTCTCCCAGGAGCAAATCGCCGCTGACCTGGGGGCGTCGCTGGCCCTGGTGACGGTGGATCCCACCCCGCCCCCAGCCGTGGTGTATCCCACCAGCGAAGCCCAACTGGCGGAGGTCATGGCCTGCGCCCACCAAAACCAGTGGCGGGTTTTGCCCTGCGGCAACGGCAGCAAGCTGACCTGGGGCGGTCTAGCCGAGGGCATTGACCTGGTGATTAGCACCGCCCGCCTCAATCGCATCGTTGACCATGCCGTTGGGGATATGACCCTCACCGCCCAGGCGGGGTTAACTTTGGCTGATCTCCGTCCCCCCCTGGCAGCGGTAAATCAGTTTCTCCCCCTCGATCCGGCCTATCCCCAGCGGGCCACCCTGGGCGGCATCGTGGCCACCGGCGAGACCGGATCCCTGCGGCAACGCTATGGCGGCGTGCGCGATATGCTGATTGGCCTGTCCTTCGTGCGCCACGATGGCCAGATCGCCAAGGCCGGGGGGCGAGTGGTGAAAAACGTGGCGGGCTACGACCTGATGAAGCTGTTCACCGGATCCTACGGCAGCCTGGGGATCATCTCCCAACTCACCTTCCGGCTGTTTCCCATGCAGGAAGCCTCGAAAACCCTGGTGATTTCTGGGAATATTGCCGAAATTCAGACCCTCACTGCCGCTGTGCGTCGATCATCGCTGACTCCTGTCGCCCTGGATCTGCTGTCCCCTGCCCTCACCGCCGCCCTCGGAGGCCCAGCCGCCATGACCCTCGCCGCCCGGTTCCAGTCCATCGCCCCTGGGGTGGAGGAGCAGGTGGCCGTGCTGCGCCAGATGATTCCCGCTGATCTGACGGTACGGGAACTTGCAGCGGAGGCGGATCAGCGCTTTTGGGACGAGGCCAATCACCAGATCTTTTCGATCCAGCCCACCTTTGCCCACAACCCCCTGAGGGCAAAGGTGGGCCTGTTGCCGACGGAAACCTGCGCCTTCTTGGCCCAGCTTGAAACCCTCGCCCCCCAGACCATGGCCCGCCTCCACGCCAGCAGCGGCATCGGCACCCTCAGCCTCAGCCCTGAGGTGAGCCCTGGTGATGGGATGGCCTCAGGGCTCGAAAAATTGCGCACCTTCTGCACCATGGCCCAGGGCTATCTGGCACTGCTGGAGGCTCCTTCGGAGATCAAGACCACCCTGGGCGTCTGGGGGGAGGTGGGGCCAGCCCTGGCTCCCATGCAGGCGATTAAAGCCCAATTTGATCCCCAGCGTCGCCTCAGTCCAGGCCGCTTTGTGGGCGGGCTTTGACCCTCGCTGTCGCCCTAGCACGGAGTGTCTGGGTTCAGCGAGGCCCTGTGAGAGGCGACAGCGAAAGGGCTACAATCCTGTAGCAACCCCTTTGGTGTCCCATGCGTTTGTATTCGCTGCTGGCTGCGGCCAAGATCAACCTATATTTGGAAATTGTCGGCAGTCGTCCCGATGGATTCCATGAGTTGATCATGGTGATGCAGAGCGTCAGCCTTGCCGACCGGATTATGGTACGCAGCATCGGCACCGATGAGATTCGGGTGCATTGCACCCACCCCCTGGTGCCCACCGGTGACACCAACCTGGCCTACCGAGCCGCGAATCTTATAGTTCAGCGCTTTCCGGGCATTATGGCCAAGCTGGGCGGCGTGGAAATTACCCTCGAAAAACAAATTCCCGTGGGGGCAGGGCTGGCCGGAGGATCGGGCAATGGCGCTGCGGTCTTAGTGGGGCTAGATATGCTGTGGCAACTGGGCCTCACCCAGGGGGAACTGCAAGATCTGGGTGAGGAACTAGGATCCGATATGCCCTTCTGCGTTAGCGGCGGCACGGCCCTGGCCACCGGACGGGGGGAACACCTCGACCCCCTAAGCGGTATTGACGATCTCTACGTGGTTCTGGCCAAGTACGAGTCGGAATTTGTCTCGACCCCCTGGGCCTACCAGACCTACCGGGCGGCCTTTGGCCCCACCTACCTGGCCGATGCGGCGGACTTTGCCGCTCGTCAGCACCAGGTGAAGTCTGGCCCCATGGTGGCGGCCATAGCCCAGCAAGACAAAGCAGCGGTCGGACAACACCTCTATAACGATCTGGAAAAAGTGGTGCTGCCCGCCCATGCCAAAACCGCCCATCTCAAAGACACCATGGCCAGCCTGGGCGGCTTGGGCACCCTG
>JALQST010000338.1 GCA_023264315.1 Nodosilinea sp. BSH.14 | reverse complement strand
CACATCATTCGCGGCACCCTGGATACCGCTGGGGTAAAAGATCGCCGCCAGGGTCGTTCTAAGTACGGCGCTAAGCGTCCCAAGCAGTAAATCAATCCTAGATCGACCGTAGATCGACGTTCGCTTTCGACGATGGTGTGGCTAGTTACAGCGGTTCATCGTGTCTAGAAAGCAAGTCTTGGTCTTCAGTCCTCGGTTGGCTGTCCTTAAAGCCTACGGAGAATAGCGTCTGCTCCTCTCCCTACGTTTATTTTGACCCCCCAGTTCCACAGACTTCGGAAGATAAGCTATGTCCCGTCGTACCGTTGTTCAAAAGCGTCCCATCCCCCCCGACTCGGTCTATAACAGCCGACTCATCACCATGATGAGCCGTCGTTTGATGACCAGCGGCAAGCGCTCCCTGGCCGACCGCATTGTCTACGATGCCTTCAATATCATCAAAGAACGTAGCGGTGGCGATCCCCTCGACCTGTTCGAACGGGCCGTGCGCAACACCACGCCCCTGGTGGAAGTAAAAGCCCGCCGGGTGGGCGGGGCCACCTACCAGGTGCCCATGGAAGTTCGCCCGGAGCGGGGGGTGGCCCTGTCTCTACGCTGGTTGACCCAGTTTTCCCGCCAGCGTTCCGGCAAATCCATGGCCATCAAACTGGCCAACGAACTGATGGATGCCGCCAACGAAACCGGCGGTGCGGTGCGGAAGCGGGAAGAAACCCACCGCATGGCTGAAGCGAATAAGGCCTTCGCCCACTACCGTTACTAGGTTGCCATGCCCATCCTCGGTAGCCTGGGGTAATCCCCAACGACCCAGGGATGGGCATCTCTTTTTCTGTGACCTTCGGTCTAAAACAGTTCGGTTAATGGACTAACTCCATGGTGTTCAGGAGGTAGCTGTGGCACGGACAACTCCCCTAGAGCGAGTTAGAAATATCGGGATTGCGGCCCACATTGATGCGGGCAAAACCACCACCACCGAACGAATCCTTTATTATTCTGGGATCGTTCATAAAATTGGTGAAGTCCACGAAGGTACCGCCGTTACCGACTGGATGGAACAGGAGCGGGAGCGAGGCATTACGATTACCGCTGCCGCTATTACCACGAGCTGGCGAGATCACCAAATCAATATTATTGACACCCCCGGTCACGTCGATTTCACCATCGAAGTTGAGCGTTCTATGCGGGTGTTGGATGGCGTGATTGCCGTCTTTTGCTCCGTGGGCGGGGTGCAGCCCCAATCGGAAACCGTTTGGCGGCAGGCAAATCGGTACAACGTGCCGCGCATTGCCTTTGTCAACAAAATGGATCGGACGGGGGCCAACTTCTTCCGGGTGTATGACCAGTTGCGGAATCGCCTAGGCGCTAACGCGGTTGCCATCCAGATTCCCATTGGGGCTGAAAGCGGTTTCCAGGGTGTGGTGGATCTCGTCACCATGCGAGCCCGAATCTACCACGACGATCTGGGCGAAAATATTGAAGAGACCGACATTCCGGCTGAGGTTGAAGATCTAGCCGAGGAGTACCGCACTAAGCTGCTAGAAGCGGTGGCCGAAACCAGCGATGAACTGATGGAAAAGTACCTGGAAGGCGAGGACATCACCGCGTCGGAGATCGTCGCAGCCCTCCGCCAGGGAACGATTAACCAAGGCATGGTGCCGGTTCTCTGTGGTTCCGCCTTCAAGAATCGCGGCGTTCAGTTGCTCCTCGATGCCGTGGTGGACTATCTTCCTGCCCCCATCGATGTACCGGCAATTCAAGGGACGCTGCCCGACGGCAGCACCGCAGAACGTCATGCCGACGATGAGACCCCCCTGGCGGCCTTGGCTTTCAAAATTATGGCTGACCCCTACGGTCGGCTCACCTTTGTGCGAGTCTATTCCGGGGTCTTAAAAAAAGGCAGCTACATCTACAACGCCACCAAGGACAAGAAAGAGCGCATCTCGCGCCTGATTGTGCTGAAGGCCGATGATCGCATCGAAGTGGATGAGCTACGAGCTGGGGATTTGGGAGCTGCCATTGGGTTGAAAGACACCTTCACGGGCGACACCATCTGCGAGCCAGAACATCCCATTGTTCTGGAATCGTTGTTTGTGCCGGAGCCAGTTATTTCGGTGGCGGTCGAACCCAAGACCAAGCAGGATATGGACAAGTTGGCCAAGGCACTTCAGTCGCTCTCGGAGGAAGATCCCACCTTCCGAGTCAGCACTGATCCCGAAACCAACCAAACCGTGATTGCGGGCATGGGTGAACTGCACCTTGATATTCTCGTAGACCGTATGCTGCGGGAATTTAAGGTGGAAGCTAACATCGGGGCACCCCAGGTGGCCTATCGAGAAACCATTCGCAAGGCTACCAAAGCAGAGGGCCGTTTTATCCGTCAAAGTGGCGGCAAAGGCCAGTACGGCCATGTCGTGGTTGAGGTGGAACCGGCGGAGGAAAGCAGCGGTTTCGAGTTTGTGTCTAAAATCGTCGGAGGGACAATTCCAAAAGAATACATCCCTTCTGCCGAACAAGGCATGAAAGAGGCCTGCGAATCTGGTATTCTAGCTGGGTATCCTGTAATTGATTTAAAGGTTACACTTCTTGATGGGTCTTACCACGAGGTGGATTCTTCAGAAATGGCCTTTAAGATTGCGGGGTCAATGGCGATGAAAGAAGCCGTCATGAAGGCATCTCCCGCCCTTCTTGAGCCCATTATGAAGGTCGAGGTTGAAGTTCCGGAAGACTTTCTGGGTGATGTCATGGGAGACTTGAACTCCCGACGTGGTCAGATCGAAGGCATGGGGTCTGAGGCTGGTGTTGCAAAGGTTACCGCCGATGTCCCATTAGCTGAGATGTTTGGGTATGCTACCGACATCCGCTCTAAAACGCAGGGTCGGGGCATTTTTTCGATGGAATTCAGCCATTATGGCGAAGTTCCTCGAAATGTGGCTGAGGCCATTATCTCGAAAAACAGTGGGAACGCTTAGAAAAAGAAAGGACACGTAACGTAAATGGCACGCGAAAAGTTTGAACGGACTAAACCGCACGTTAACATTGGTACCATCGGTCACGTTGACCATGGTAAAACCACCCTCACGGCGGCGATCACCATGGCTCTAGCGGCGGCTGGCTCTGCCAAGGCTCGTAAGTACGACGAGATTGATGCAGCCCCCGAAGAAAAAGCTCGTGGGATTACCATCAACACCGCCCACGTGGAGTACGAAACGGAAACCCGTCACTATGCCCACGTCGATTGCCCCGGCCACGCGGACTATGTGAAGAACATGATCACGGGCGCGGCGCAGATGGACGGCGCGATTCTGGTGGTGAACGCGGCGGACGGCCCGATGCCGCAGACGCGCGAGCACATTCTTCTGGCCCGCCAGGTGGGGGTTCCGGCGCTGGTTGTGTTCCTGAACAAGGTTGACCAGGTGGACGACGCCGAGCTTCTGGAGCTTGTGGAGATGGAAGTGCGCGAGCTTCTGTCTTCGTATGATTTCCCGGGCGACGAGATTCC
>JALQST010000337.1 GCA_023264315.1 Nodosilinea sp. BSH.14 | reverse complement strand
CTTCAGACCACCATCCACCTCAATCCAAGGATCGAGGCCACGCTCGTCGCACATCTCGCGCAGGGCACGGATTTTGGGCACCATGGTGGCGATAAAGCTCTGACCGCCAAAACCCGGGTTGACGCTCATGATCAACACCAGGTCGCACAGATCGAGCACATGCTCAATCAGGGAGAGGGGGGAGGAGGGGTTGAGCACAACACCAGCCTGCTTCCCCAGTTCCTTAATTTGGCCCAGGGTGCGGTGCAGGTGGGGGGAGGCGTTGTGCTCAGCGTGAACGGTGATGATGTCGGCTCCGGCCTTGGCAAAGTCGGCCACATACTTTTCGGGCTCCACGATCATCAGGTGGACGTCGAGGGGCTTTTGGGTGTAAGGGCGAATGGCGTCCACAATCAGGGGACCAATGGTGATGTTGGGCACAAACCGACCATCCATCACGTCCACATGAATCCAATCGGCCCCAGCTTCGTCAACGGCTTTGATTTCTTCACCCAAGCGGCTAAAATCCGCCGACAGGATGGAGGGGGAAATAATAATGGGCTTTTGGCTGTGTGGCATGGTGGATGGTCTCCTAGGTGCGCAACGGCATGCGTCACCATCGTAACAAAGGCTTAAACTCTCTTCTCATAAAAGTTTGGAATTGATCAGACCCTAAGGCCCTAGGCGGCGGCGACGGCTGGGGAAATCATCGTCGGGCTTGGGTTTGATCTGTCCTGCCGTGAGGTCGGGCTCGATCAGGCGGGCTAGACCCTCGGTGAGGAACTTTGGATCCATGAAGACCACCTTGGAGTTGTCGCTTTCGCCAAGCTTTTGGTTGGCCTCCACGTAGTCCTGGGCGATGAGAAATTGCAGAATGCTGGGGGCGTTTTCCCGCTGCTGTAGGGCGTCGGACAGCATTTGGATGGATCGAACCGTGGCTTCCGCCCGTTTGATAGCCGCTTCCTGCTCGCCCTGGGCCTTGAGAACCGTGGCCCGCCGTTCCAGTTCAGCGGCCTGCTGCTTCTGCATCGAGCGGCGCACCTCCTCCGGGGGGACAATTTCCTGCACCTCCACCCGGGTTACTTTGACGCCCCAGGGTTCCGTGGCTTCGTCCAGTTGGGACAGCAAAGCCCGGTTCAATTCATCGCGGGAGGAGAAGGTATTCTCAAACTCCATCTTCCCAATTTCCGAGCGCAGGGTGGTAATCACCAATTCCTGGATCGCCTTTTCCACGTCTTCAATGGCGTAGTAGGTCAGTTCCAGTTCCAGAATGCGCCAATACACCACCGCATCTACTTCTAGGGACACGTTATCCCTGGTGATGGCCCCCTGCTTCGCCACGTCTAGGATGCGTTCTCGCACACTGTCTTTGAGACGAATGTAATCCAGGGTCGGCACGATGAAATTCAAACCGGGCCTAAGCTTGCGGTGGTAGCGACCGAGACGTTCTACCAGCGCTTCCTCACCCTGGTTAATGATGCGCACCGAGCTGACGAGATAGCCGATGAATAAAAACGAGAGAATACCAATAATTGACGGCATGGTAGACTTTCACCCTAGCGCTAATACCTTGATACTATGTCGAGGATCCTGTGTTGAACAAGCCGTCATCGATTACAAGTGTCTGCTTTTGCCGCAATCTAGACCTTGCCCTGAAACCCCCTCCCCACGGGAGAGGGACTTGGAGGAAGAATTCGCGCTCCCCGTTCCTCAAAGGAGAAGGGTTGGGGTGAGGCCTTGCGGAGGCTTTACTAAGATCAGTCGGTCTAGAACTGGATCCCAACTCCGCCTTGGACGGAGATGGCCGTGTTGCCACCATCGCGATAGGCATCGAAGGCAAAAATAGCGTTACCAAAGGCCACAAGGTTGCTGTTCGGGAACATATAATCAACCCCAGGCTGCAACACGAAGGCAGTTTTGTCACCCACCACACTAGGGGTGGATCCACCGCTGGGAATGGAAAACCCGGCCCCAATGTAGGCGTCTGCGTTCCAACTGAGGGGAACGTCGTAGGAGACGGTGGGCACCACCGCAAAGCTATCACCAAACACAAAGGCTTGGGCACGGGCGGAGATCGGCATGGTCAGGAACCGGTAGCGTCCTGCGATTACCCCTTGAAGGCCACTGCCTTCCCCCGTCGCCACCGCATTAGTGAGGCCAACCCCAGCCCCAACGCCCACATAACTCCCGTAGGCGACCTGGGCCTGGGCGGATTCCGGAAGCAGGATAACCCCCGCCGCCGTGGCTGCCAACAGCGATGCACATGCTGTCCTTCCCATCCAACGCCGTACGCTGCTCATGTGTCTTCTCCTGAACACTTGCCGTTAAGCTTACTCCATGGCAAAAAAATCGGCACATCATATTTCGCCACCCTTAACCGTCCGTATATGAATGTCCTGCGGTAGGGCACTCCTGTCACCTCAGCAGATCGCCAAAAAGAGGCCAGATGGGCATCCTGATAGCCACAGAGATAATCGAGATAGCCCTTCTAGGCTGGGTTTGCGATTCGCTGGGGCCAATGGTCGGTGAGTTCTGGTTCAACGGCGTTACCAACGTTGGAAGTTCGCGGCACCATTTGGGGATCGAAACTACAACGACCGAGAGGCTTCGCACTTAACTACACTTACACTGAGGCGACTTCAACCAGCGTTAAATTAACGACGCTTCGCACCGGAGTACCGTCGGGTAGAAACATCGTGAGCTTATAGCTTAAGGATTGTACAAAACAACGTAGGTATTCTTGACTCCCCCAGGTAAAAACATAAATTGGCGGTCGGTCTTTGCCATCAACGAACTCAACTGCCTTGCGAAACTTACTAATATATTCAGTGTAAACGTTCCCACCTTTTTCGTAGGTGTCAAATACAATATTGCTAATGGTCAGTCGCCAAGGTTCTGGAGAGCCAAAGCTAATTTTAGGTAAACCAGAGTCTGTGCGAGAACCGGGTGATGAATTGAGATTGACGGTGCGATCAAAGTTTAATTCCGTAGGGTTAAACATGAACTCAATCGTATCGACGATACGACCACCTTCTCGTGCAATAAGTTTCGCCTTAACTGGGTTTGTCATAACCTTATTTCAGTCGCTTGGAGTAAAGTTGTCCGTGGCGCTCTTTTTCTATCACTAACCGCTGACGCATTCGATGATAAATTTCCTGGGCGAGCTGTTCTAAAGCAGGACCTTGCTGATTGGCTTTCTTCATATCATCACTCGAATTTGCTGTGATGGTTGTAAAGGGTGTATCAGCCTCAGCCTGAATCAGGAGATGAGGCGAAGGAAAAGCAGCATTGAAGGTTTGTCCACTCTCAATCTTTTCCGAGGCATGGGGCTTAAGAACAGGCTTATTTTGGGAAACCGATAATCGTCTACGAATAGGACGATTCCCTTCGGTTGATGCGGGGGGCATGGGCATGATTGAGGTTGCAATTGGCGAAGACTGAGGAAAGTTTGTTAGTGGTTGAACAGTTCCTCCCTCACTCTGATTATCGCTCTCAACTGGATGATGAAACTCTGGATCTGA
>JALQST010000336.1 GCA_023264315.1 Nodosilinea sp. BSH.14 | reverse complement strand
GCCGGGGGTGGGCTTGTAGAAGGAGCGACTGGCCTTGAGTAGGGCTTTGGCCACGTCGGCCTGGGTTTCGGCAGTGGTTTCGTAGATAGACAGCACCGCTATCAGGCCGGGGTTATCAAACACCAGGGGAGTGGCCACCTTATCGGCCCAACTGGGCATGGCCCAACCCAGGGTCAGCAGGGTGATCAGCACCAGAGAGGCAAGGCGACGCATGGGGTAAGTACCAAAACAGTAGGGGGTTCAGAACACAGGGATATCATCGCCGTCCACCCCTCTACACCGGGGGAGTTCGGGGCTTGGGCGATCATCCTAAGCTTTGGACGTCAAGGTAATTTGTCCGTTTCACTACCGATGCTCGATTGAGCATCGGTGACCCGCACCCAGCCCTAGAACGCCACGTACCGGGTGCGGCACCCTGGCGAGTCAGGACAGACCTGCCACACCGAGCAGTCAAAAATACGGAGTCATCCTGTGTTCGGAGCTACAGAACTGAACCCGACGGTGTCGCTATATAGAAACAGACTTGTATACAGTACACCAAATCAGGGTTCAGCCTTAAGTAGGGTGTTTGGCTTGCCCCATCTCTTCCCTTGGGGGAATGGGTATTGCCAGGTAAAGCCTGGTTCGCGTCAAGACCGGGAGATTTTTGTAGTTCACACCACAAAAAAACTCCTAAACGGTTGCCATTCTTTGGAGTGTCTATTCTCCAGTTCGCCGCTTTTTTCGGCTTTAGTAAACCTCTTTAGCCAGTCAACCCCTCCACAAACCTCCGTCATTGGTAAATCATTCGCTTGGGAGAAAATATGACACAGGCAGATTACGATGGCTCTAGCCCAATAGTCACAGAACCAGATGCTGATGTTGTGGAATACAACACCGGCATTCTCTATGGCCTCATGGATAAGCCTCCAGTAGGAGAAGCCGCCTTTGTGGCCATGCAGCACGTGCTGGCCTCCTTTGTGGGGATCATTACACCGCCCCTGCTGATTTGTTCGGCCCTGGGGGTGGAGCCGACCAGCACCAGTTTCATCATCAGCATGTCGCTGTTTGCCAGCGGCCTCTGCACCTTCATTCAGTGCAAACGCATTGGCCCCGTGGGCTCTGGGCTGCTGAGCTTGCAGGGCACGAGCTTTGCCTTCCTTGGCCCCATCATTGGCGTGGGCACGGCGGCCATCAATGGCGGAGCCACCCCGGAACAGGCCCTAGCGCTGATCTTTGGGGTCTGCTTCTTTGGCTCCTCGGTAGAGATTATTCTCAGCCGTTTCCTCCACCTGGCCCAGGAAATTATTACTCCCCTGGTGGCCGGAACGGTGGTGATGATCATCGGCCTCAGCCTAATCAAAACCGGGATTTTCAGCCTAGCCGGAGGTGGCCCCGCCAAGCGAATTAGCGGCATTTTTGCCCAGCCCGAAAATGTGGGGCTGAGCCAAGTGACCGTAGATGGGGTGACGTTTAGGGCAGCGGACGCCTTTGGCAGTACCCAAAACCTAATCCTAGGCTTTTTTGTGCTGGCCATTGTGGCGCTGCTAACCCTTTCCAACAACCGCATTTTGCGGATGGGAGCCATTGCCATTGGCCTGATTATTGGCTACGTCATTGCCTTTTTCTTGGGATTGGTCAACTTTAGTAACCTGAGTCAATTGCCCTTCTTCCGTTTCCCCGTTCCGATGCGGTTTGGCTTTGGCTTCAACTTTGCTGCTTTTGCCCCTTTCATCATTCTGTACATCATCACCGCCGTAGAAACCATTGGCGACCTCACGGCAACCTCCGCTGTGTCTGGGGAGCCTGTCAAAGGGCCGATCTACTTCCGGCGCATTAAGGGGGGTGTGTTGGGCGATGGCGTTAACTCGGCCATTGCCGCTGTGTTCAATACCTTCCCGAATACCACCTTCAGCCAAAACAACGGCGTGATTCAAATGACCGGGGTGGCCAGCCGCTATGTGGGCTTCTTCGTCGCCGGAATCTTCGTCATCCTCGGCCTTGTGCCTGTTGTGGGCGGCGTATTCCAGGCCATTCCCCAGCCGGTTCTGGGCGGAGCCACCCTGATTATGTTCGGCTCCATTGCCGTGGCCGGGTTAAACATTGTGGCCTCCACCGGGTTAGATCGTCGGTCTATCATTCTGGTCGCCATTTCCCTAGCCCTGGGCCTTGGTGTGGTGTATCACCCCGAAATCTTTGACGGTAAGCCGGCCCTGATTAAAAACATTTTCTCATCCGGGATTTCCACCGGAGGTCTGGCCGCCATTGTGCTGAACATTATTCTGCCCGGTCGGCCTAAGGTGCCCTCCTACCGAGAAGCCATCGCCGAAGCTGAAGCCGAGGCTGAGTCCTAGGCCGATCCCGGCGGATTTCCAAACGCTCGGGAACCAGATTTATCTGGAGCCTGAGTCAGGGTTAAGTGCGCTTAATCCTGCATCTGTTGAACCATCGATTGGTGTGAGGAGTAACGATGTTAACGATTAAATCTTTGGGACTTTCAACCCGATTTCTGGCCTTGGCGATCCGTGGATCGGGCTGGCTCGCGACGGCTCTTCTGGTGATGGCGGCCCTGCCTGCCACGGCAGAAGAGGGGATTACGGACGTTGAACCCAATTCCCCATCTACCTTAGCGCTAGGCACGGCTGAGCCCCTGGCGGCTGATGTGCCCAGCGCCGTGGCAGAAGCCACCCCTGCGGAGCCTGTCCTGCTGGCGGAGGCCCAGTCTGCGACCGCAGCGGCCACCCCAGAATCTATGGCCTCTGACGCCGAAGCCGAGCCCATGTTCCTGGTCACAGACCTGGAAACCGCCCTCGGCACCGATGGCCGAGTCGATCCACAGGCTGCCGATCTCGCCCAAGGTGTCCGGGTCACAGACTTTTCCGATGTTTCCCCCAGCGACTGGGCCTACCAAGCCCTGAGCAATTTGGTGGAGAACTACGGCTGCCTGATCGGCTATCCAGACAGCACCTTCCGGGGGCAGCGCAGCCTCACCCGTTACGAATTTGCCGCCGGTCTCAATGCCTGCTTAGACGTGCTCGTTAGCACCCTGGGCAATGTCTCCGATGAAGATCTAGTGGCCATTCAGCGGTTGCAGGAGGAATTTTCCACCGAGATCACCGCCCTCCGCAGTCGCGTTGATGCCCTAGAAGCCGAAACTGCCGCCCTCCGCGCCCAGCAGTTTTCCACCCAAACCAAACTGCGGGGTTCCGCCTTTTTTAGCATTGGCGACGGATTTTCCAATGGCAACATTTTAGCGGAGGGGAACAGCGTCTTTGTTCCTGCCCGTGACCCCGTCACCTTGGCCCCCGTCGTGCGCACCATCACCAATGATGCCGCAACCACGGTGGGCGGGCTGACCTGGATTAACATGGATACCTCCTTTACGGGTTCAGATCGGCTCAAGATCCAGTTGGCAGCGGGTTCGGGTACGGCCCCCGGTAACTTCTATGCCTCAGCGGGCTTGTTCAACACCTTTGGTGCGCCGTTCACCTTTCAGTCCGCAGTCGGCAACTTTGATGTGATCCTT
>JALQST010000335.1:3280-3519 GCA_023264315.1 Nodosilinea sp. BSH.14 | reverse complement strand
TGGTATCCACACAGCCCGCCCCCACGGCAACCCCAAACAGTAATCCCACGGTGACGATATCCACCCGGCCATTCCCCCAAACAGAGCTGACCCGCCCCCTTTCACCGGGCAGGTTCCACTCTACCCCACCTCGGGGGGGAGCCTGGGCGAGGGCTCATCGGTCTGGAGGCGTGGGCGTGGCTGGCGAGGGGGTGGCTGGCGAGGGGGTGGTGCGGGCAGATCGACGGAGGACATCCTGG
>JALQST010000335.1:0-3270 GCA_023264315.1 Nodosilinea sp. BSH.14 | reverse complement strand
GAGACGCCTTCGGTTTGGTGGCCAAAGCGCCAGAGAGCGGCGGCGGCTTCGGCCTGGGACACAGCGCGTTTCGGTTGGAATAGGGTGGTAAAGCCAAAGGCCCGTAGAATGTTGGCAAAATCCCCGGTTTGGCGATCCGCCAGCACGGCCCGCAGGGCGAAGGGGTCAATGTCGGCGGCATCCTGGAAGCCCCAGGCCGCTTGGACGGCCTCTACGGTGGCCAGGGGCAAAACGGCGCGGGTATCCAGAGGCACCTTCCACAGCACCAGGGCTTCGCGGGTGAGAGTGGCGTCGGGCCGAAAGGTAACGGCGGTGGCGTTTCCGGTGAGGGCGCTGGGAATAATGCCCGCTTCAGCTAAGCCCTGGATGGCGCTGTAGTAGGGATGGCTGGGGGGCACATCCTGAAAGGCAGGCGAGCCATTGGGGGAGCCGGGGCGGATGCGCTTGGCGGGTTGGTCTTGGTAGAACAGGTTGTTGGCGGCAAACAGCCATTGGGCATATTCGTCCCGGGTGATAGTGCGGCTGGGCTGAAAGGGAATAGCGGCAAAGGCGTCCCCGGCGGTGCGCCCCAGGGTAATCCAGTCTTGGACGTAGGGCTGGAGGTCGGCGGGGACGTCTTCCAGCAAGGTGATGGTGCTCGTAGTGGCGCTGGTATTGGTCTGGCTGGGTTGGGGAGGCCGGGGGCCGGAATTGGCATTCTCCGAAGGAGTGTCGCCCCAGTTGGCCGGAGGTACTGGGCCAATGAAGGCTAGGTCGCCCGGTTGGGGGGAGGATCCTGGATCGGGATTCTCCGAGGCCGAACTTTCCGACGGGGGAGGGGACTCGGGAAGGGCCGCGTCGCCCTCGGGAAACTGGGCTTGCAGTTGGGGATCGGCCTCCAAGGACTGCTGCAAGGCATCGCCGAAGGATCCCCCAGCGCACCCCGTGGCCAAGGCCACACTCGCCAAGGCCACACACGCTGAACGGTAGGACATCAACCCAGCCAAGAGCACCTCTCCCTGCATTTCCGTAGGATAATCTTACGGTAGCAGCCGCCCCCTAGGCTTGGGCAGGGCGGACAACCGATGGCCCTCACCCCACCCAGCCCCGGATCCCCACCATGGCGAAGCAATCCCTGATTATTGACTGCGACCCCGGGGTGGATGACGCCATCGCCCTGCTGCTGGCCCTGGCCAGCCCCGACGAGTTTGACCTGCTGGGCATTACCACCGTGGCGGGCAATGTGCCCCTCGCCCTGACCCAATACAACGCCCGCCGCATTACCCACCTGGCCCAGCGGCCCGAGGTGCCGGTGTATGGGGGCTGTCCTCGGCCTCTGCTGCGTTCCCCCGTCACCGCCGAACATGTCCACGGCCAAACGGGGCTAGACGGAGCCGTGATTCCCGACCCGACCCACCCCTTGCAGCCTCAGCACGCCGTCGCGTTTTTCATCGACCAGTGCAGGGCCACCCAAGCTCCCATCACCCTGGCCACCCTCGGCCCCCTGACGAACCTGGCGGTGGCGCTGATCCAAGCTCCTGATATTGCCCAGGCCATTGACCGCGTCGTTGCCATGGGGGGTGCCCTGGGCCGGGGCAATGTGACCCCCAGTGCCGAGTTCAATATCTATGCCGATCCCCACGCGGCTCGGGTGGTGGTGGAGGCAGGGCTGAACCTCACCCTGATTCCCCTGGATGTGACCCACCAGGTGATCACAACACCGGAACGTCTGGCTGCCCTGGAGGAACTGGGATCTCCCGTGGGGCCAGCCGCCGCCGGTTGGCTGCGTCACTATGGCCAGCGGGAGGGCGAAGGCTATGGCCTAGCCGGTGCGCCCCTCCACGATCCCTGCGTGATCGCCTATTTGATGCAGCCCAACCTCTTCTCAGGCCGACCCATGTACCTGGCCATTGAAACCGACAGCCCCCTTTGTCTGGGGCGCACCGTTGCCGATCCCCATCCCGCCGATCCTACCCTAGCCAACGCCACTATCCTCGAAACCGCCGATGCCCCTGGGTTCTACGCCCTGCTCACCGAACGATTGGCCCATCTGCCCAGCGTTTCCAGCGGGGAAAGGGCCTCCTCTGGCTCTTAGTCTCAAGGCACGTCCTCAAGGCACGTCCTCTAGTTGAGCCAGCACCCGTTCCCGAAACTCGGGGTCGCTGTTGGCCAAGCCCAGCAGTTCCCAGTAGGCTTGCAGGGTGAGGTCGTGGGCTTGAATCAGGGCTACCGCCTCCGCCTGGATTTCCTGCTGCATTTGGCGAGATTCGGTGTCGGTTTCGGCGCTTTGCAGGCTTTGCTCCCGCGACTCAATCAGCTTCACCACTTCTAAATAGGCACTGACAAAACGGCTCACCGTTTCCGACGGCACGGCACTGGCGTCGGACTGGGCTTTGGTCGGGGGCGATGGGGTCGTCTCCTCCGGCGCGGCGGGGATCGGGTCTGCCCAGGCCCAGGCTGGCCACGGCGTTAGGCTGAGGGGCAGAGCCCAGGTCAACGCGAGGGCCACGGTGATGCACCAACGCCAGCCTGGCACCCAACCCCATCGATGGGCTGGACGGAAACAACGACGTATAGTGGTAGTAGAGGTAAGCATAAATACATATTTTAGGAGCGTAGTGCCATGGCGAGCGACGATGCATCTTCTGTAGCTGGGCAGACGAGCCTCTCCGACCGAGAGTTGCAAATCGTGGAGCTGGTGGCCGCTGGGCTAACCAACCAGGAAATCTCGGAAAAGCTCGAAATTAGCAAGCGCACCGTAGATAACCACATCAGTAATATTTTGACCAAAACCGCCACGGGCAACCGGGTGGAACTGTTTCGCTGGGCCTTGCAGTCGGGCAAGGTGTGCGTGGATGAGGTGAACTGCTGCGTGCTGCCCGAATGGCCCGCCAACGACGCCAACGCCTAGGGCGTGTCATCAAATAAGCCAGATGACGGATGCGGCCATGTCAATGGCGCTGAGAAAGGTTTCGGCCAGTTTATCGTAACGGGTGGCAATGGCTCGATATTGCTTGAGTTTGGCAAAGAAATTCTCAATCAGATGCCGATCCTTGTCCCCGTCTCGGTCATACTCGCGGGACGTCTTGCGGTTGCGCTTGGGCGGAATCACCGCCGTTTTGCCCTGGGCCGATCACTGCTCGATCACCCGTTCATCGGCATCATAGCCCTTGTCCGCCAGCCCGGTGTCGGTCGGGATATCTGCCAACCCAACATCGGCTCCATCCAGGTCGCAGGCTTGTCCTGGCGTTAGGTGAAACCCAGTCGGGTTGCCCAAGGCATCACAGGTGG
>JALQST010000334.1 GCA_023264315.1 Nodosilinea sp. BSH.14 | reverse complement strand
ACCCCGTGAAGTTCACCATTTCGCGACGCTAATCGGCTACGGCTGCGGCGCGATCAACCCCTATCTGGTGTTCGACACCATCCAGGGCATGATGGATGATCAGCTTTTGCCGCCGATGGACTTCGACAAAGCCTGCCAGAACGTCATCAAGGCCGTCACCAAGGGGGTGATCAAAATCGCCTCCAAGATTGGCATTTCGACGATTCAGAGCTATCGCGGTGCCCAGATTTTTGAAGCCCTGGGCCTGAACCAAAGCGTGATTGACCCGTACTTCACCTGGACGGCCTCCCGGATTCAGGGCGTGGGGCTGGAGGTGCTGGCGGAAGAAGCCCTCAAGCGCCACCGCCACGCCTTCCCGGATCGGCCCACGGAAAACGTCACCCTGGATGTGGGCGGCGACTACCAGTGGCGCAAGGAAGGGGAGGCCCACCTGCTCAGTCCCGCAGTGATCCACACCCTGCAACGGGCGGTGCGAACCGGGGATTACGAGGCCTACAAACAGTACGCCAAACTGGTCAACGACCAAGACAAGCAGCTTTTCCGCCTGCGGGATTTGCTTCAGTTCAAGCAGCGGGAACCGATTCCCCTAGACGAGGTGGAACCCATCGAGGCGATCACCCGCCGATTTAAGACCGGGGCCATGAGCTACGGGTCGATCTCCAAGGAAACCCACGAAGCCCTAGCCATTGCCATGAACCGCATCGGCGGCAAATCCAACACGGGCGAAGGCGGCGAAGACCCCGAACGCTACACCTGGACCAACGACCAGGGCGACTCGAAAAACAGTGCCATCAAGCAGGTGGCGTCGGGACGGTTTGGGGTGACGAGCCTGTACCTGTCCCAGGCCAAGGAAATTCAAATCAAAATGGCCCAGGGGGCCAAGCCCGGTGAGGGGGGCCAACTGCCCGGTCGCAAGGTCTACCCCTGGGTGGCCAAGGTGCGCCACTCGACCCCCGGTGTGGGCCTAATTTCGCCGCCACCCCACCACGATATCTATTCCATCGAAGACCTAGCGGAACTGATTCACGACCTGAAAAATGCGAATCGGGAGGCTCGCATCAACGTCAAACTGGTGTCTGAGGTCGGGGTCGGCACCATCGCCGCTGGGGTCGCTAAGGCCCACGCCGATGTGATTTTGATTGCCGGATTCGATGGCGGCACCGGGGCTTCGCCGCAGACCTCCATCAAACACGCTGGCCTGCCCTGGGAACTGGGCCTCGCCGAAACCCACCAAACTCTGGTGCTCAACAACCTGCGCAGCCGTGTGGTGGTGGAAACCGATGGCCAAATGAAAACCGGACGCGACGTGGTGATCGGTGCCCTGCTGGGAGCCGAGGAGTTTGGCTTCTCCACCGCGCCCCTGGTGTCCCTGGGCTGCATTATGATGCGCGTCTGCCACCTCAACACCTGCCCCGTGGGCGTGGCGACTCAGGATCCCGACCTGCGCAAGCACTTCATGGGCGACCCCGCCCATGTGGTCAACTTTATGCGGTTCATCGCCCAGGAAATGCGGGAATGGATGGCCCAACTGGGCTTCCGCACCGTGGATGAAATGGTGGGTCGCACCGATGTGCTGGAACCCAAGGCCGCCATCGACCACTGGAAAGCGAAGGGGCTGGATCTCTCCCCCATCCTGCATCAGCCGGAGGTTGGCCCGGAGGTCGGTCGCTACTGCCAGATGGCCCAGGATCACGGCCTAGCGCAGTCCCTAGACATGACCAAGCTGCTGGAACTGTGCGCCCCCGCTATCGAACGGGGCGAAACGGTCGCCGCCACCCTGCCGATCCAAAACATTAACCGTGTCGTCGGTACGATCCTCGGTAACGAAATCACCCAGCGCCACTGGGACGGCCTACCCGACGACACCGTTCACCTCCACTTCCAGGGCAGCGCCGGACAAAGCTTTGGAGCCTTCGTGCCCAAGGGCGTCACCCTCGAACTGGAGGGCGAGGCCAACGACTACCTGGGCAAGGGCCTCAGCGGCGGCAAAATTCTGCTCTACCCACCGAAACAGTCCACCTTCGTTCCGGAGGAAAACATCATCACCGGAAACGTCGCCTTCTATGGGGCCACCAGCGGCGAAGCCTTCATCCGGGGGCTGGCCGGGGAACGGTTCTGTGTGCGCAATTCCGGCGTCACGGCGGTGGTGGAAGGGGTGGGCGACCACGCCTGCGAATACATGACCGGGGGCCAAGCCATCATCCTAGGCCGTACCGGGCGCAACTTTGCCGCCGGGATGAGCGGCGGCATCGCCTACGTGCTGGATGAAACCGGCGACTTCCCCACCCGCTGCAACCGCGAAATGGTGGATTTGGAGCAGATCACCGACCCCGAAGAAATCCACGATCTGCAAGCGCTCATCCAGCGCCATGTGGGCTACACCGACAGCAAACTGGGCCAGCGCATCCTGGATAACTGGGACACCCTGTTGCCCAAGTTCGTCAAGGTGATGCCCCGCGACTACAAACGGGTGCTGCAACATATCCACAAAGCCCTCGCCGATGGGCTGACGGGGGATGAAGCCCTCACCGCCGCCTTTGAGGAAAACGCCCGCGATGTGGCCCGCATTGGCGGCAGCTAATCACCGGAGGGATGGGCGGTGCTGGCCCAATCTGGATGGGTTGAAAGAACACTCTAGGGCGGGCTACCTGCCCTAGAGATCGCTGCAGAGGTGGAGTGATGGGACGCAACGAAGCCGACACCCGCGCACAACTGATCGACCCGACCCTGCATGAACGGGGCTGGACGGAGGCGCTTCACATCAAGCGGGAAATCACCCCCGGTGCCATTGATATTGTGCAGGGGCGGGGTCGGCGGCGCAGCCGGGGACGGATGGACTATGTGTTGCGGCTGGTGGTGCAGGATGGAACGCAGCCCGTGGCGGTGGCGCTGGTTGAAGCTAAGGCCGAAGACAAAGCCCCCACCGAAGGCCTGGAACAGGCCAAAGCCTATGCCCGTGGCAGGCTGCACCATATTCCGTTTGTCTATGCCACCAATGGCCATTTGTTTGTGGAGTATGACCGCACCACGGGGCAAACCTCGTCCCCAAAGCCTTTGGCGGAGTTTCCGACCCCGGCAGAGTTGCAACAGCGGTATGAAACGGCCCAGGGCTTTAGTTTGGAGAGCGCCCTGGCCAAGCCGTTGCTGACGCCCTACAAAACGGGGGAAGGCCACCGTCGTTATTACCAGGATGCGGCGATTCGGGCGGCGTTGGAAAAGATGGCCCGCTGTAGCACCCAGGGGGAACCGGGGCGGGTGCTGCTGTCGCTGGCGACGGGGGCCGGAAAAACCTTTATTGCCGTGAACCTGCTGAAGCGCATTTCCGATGCGGGGCTGTTGCGGCGGGCCTTGTTTGTGTGTGACCGCACGGAACTGAGGGAGCAGGCGGCGGCGGCGTTTCAGAATAGCTTTGGGGGCAATTCTGCCGAGGTGGATTCCCAGCTGGACAGTCAGAAGTTTTATCTGGATCCAGGCTTAGATCTAAGCCGTCAAGGGTAGGGTATCCGGGGGATTGTGAGGGAT
>JALQST010000333.1 GCA_023264315.1 Nodosilinea sp. BSH.14 | reverse complement strand
GAGGATCTCCCCGGGAATGTAGAAGCCGGCCATCGATGGCGTCGTGGCGTTGTACTTCATCGACAACAGGAAGGAGGACGCCTGGTCGAGTCCGGCGCCAAGGGTCTTGGTCTGATCGACCAGCAGTGCGACGCCGTCGGCGACCTGGCGACTGGCGTCTGCCAGCAGCGTGATGCCCTGCTGAAGCTGGTTGAGCTGAGTCTGCAGGTCGGTGGAGTCGGTGATCCCCGACGCCCGCAGGCTCTCTCCGATGGAGTCCAGCGTGTCACTCACTCCGGGGGGCTGCGGCTCGACGGTGGGCGCGCCGGGGAGCAGCGCGTTGGGCTCAGGTTTCTCCTTGCCCGGAATCGGTGCGGGAACTAGCGGTTTCTCGGCCGGCAGGGCGGTGGGGTCGAGTTGGTAGCGGACTTGCGCCGCAAGGCATCGTACTTGGCATCGATCTCGGCTAAGGTCTCGTTCACGCGCCTCAGCCTCGCGTTCTCTTGCTTCAGCTTCTCGCTGTCTTGCTTCAGCCAAGCGGTTTGTTTCTCGATTTCGACGGTTCCACTCAACGCCGAAATTAGCCAATGTAGCCAAGAGGGCTGCCACGGTGAGTCGGTTGCTCCAGAGTCGGGGTTGAGCGATGAATCCGAGGAAGGGGAAATCTTGGACATCGTAAAACCGCAAAAAGGCAATGGCGAGGGTTAGCACCGCTAGGGTGGTGGCCGGAAGCAGGGAGAGGAAATTCAGCCAAACTGGACGGGTGAATAGTCCCATTCCAACAGCAGTGTTTTGTGGCCCAAGTTTAGGCCAAACACAAGGCTGACTCAACCGTTGAATGGCTGAATCGGGTCAACTATGCCTCGAACCAATGTCCTACGACGCCCCAGGTTGAGCGAGGGGCTGGGGGGAAGGTTAAGACCGGGCATCCCACTCGGCAGCGGCATCGGTGATGGCTTGATCGACGGTTTTCTGGCCTAGCATGGTGGCTTGCAGGTTGTCGTAGAGGATGGCTTGCAGTTGTTTAATGCCGTCCATGGCGGGAATCAGCACTTCGGCTTGGCTCATTTGGCCCGCACTCACGGAGCGAGCCTGTTCCACCCCAGGGGCAGCGCTGTCATCCACTTGGAAATACTCATCGGCCAGGGCTGCTGTAGTGGAGGGCAGAACATTCGCCGATTGAGCAAAGGCGAGTTGGTTGGCGTCGTTGGTCACATATAGGGCAAAGCTGAGGGCGGCATCGGGGACGTCGCTGCTGGCGGGAATGACTAGGTTCATCACAGCCACGTTCTTTTTGCCCGTATCGCCGCTAATTTGGGGGGCGCTGCTGGTGACGGCGGCAATATCGGGGGCGTTGGTTGCGATGGTGGGGAAAAATTCGGCCCCAGTAGACAGTAGCGCCACTTCTCCGGCCTGGAACAATTCAATGGCGCGACGGTGGCCCTGGGTCAGCACTTCCATGGGCAGCATGTCATTTTGGTACAAATCCGTCCAGTATTGGAAAACGGCCTTGCCTGCCGGAGTATTAAACGCCGCCTTGCCCTGGTCATCCACCAAATCCACCCCCATCTGCACAAAGGATTGCAGCACATCGGCGGCATCCTCCGGCACAAAGGTGGTGAAGTAGGCATATTTCCCGGTTTTCTCCTTCACCGCCTGGGCCACGGTAGCCAGTTCCTCGTAGGTGGCGGGCGGCTCTACCCCGGCTTGCTCCAGCAGGGTTTGGTTGTAGAGGGTAACGTTGGTGGTGAGATACCAGGGAATGCCAAAGCTTTGGCCGTTGAGGGTGTTAGCCTGCCAAATGTTGGGCAAATACACCGCCCGATCCGCCTCGCTCACCTTGTCATCCAAAGGCAACCAGGCATTACGACTGGCCAGTTGGGCGGCAAAGTCGGGGTTGAGGTTCACCACGTCCGGCGCAGTGCCAGCGGTGACGGCGGTGAGGATTTTACTCTGCATATCAGCCCAGGGCACATCCACCCAGCGCACGGTAACGCCGGGATTTTCCGCCTCGTACTGGGCGATAAGCCCATTGAAATAATCCGTGAAATCCGGCTGCAGCTGCATCGTCCAAAATTCAACTTCCTGGCTGCCATCCGCCCCAGATCCCGAACTACTGGGCTGTCCGCCACCGCAGGCCACCAGCCAACTGAGCAGCAGCCCCGTGAGAGCGAGGAGAGTGTAGCGAAGCCAGGAACGTCGTTTCATGGGGATTGGGATGAGGGGTGGTCACAGCACATCAAAACCCTGTCTAGCAGGAGTTGCGCTGATCTACCCTATCCTACCGCTAGGCGAAACTACCAACGACGGGGCTGAAACGTATCGTCGTTGAGGATGATAACGCTATCCCCCGATTGCGCCATCACAAACAGCCCTTGGCGATAGGCGTAGCGGGCTACCTCCTCGGGCACCACCATCCCGGCCACGGCACCCATGGCACGGACATCGCCGTAGCGGGGCATCAGTCGCTTAAATTTACTCAGCCGCTCCAGGTGCTCGTCCACATCGGCTTGGGTGAGTTTGCTTTTGACTTCTACCAGGATGGCCTCGGTGGAGTTGACCACCAGCAGGTCAATCTCGATACCTTCTCCGTCACGCTGGGCCGAGGCCCCAGGGTAAAACTCATGGACGGCAATGCCCCGTTCTTGAAATAAGCGCACGACAACGGGACGCACCTGCCATTCCACAAATTCCCCCAGGCGGTTGCCCAGTTTGCCCAGTTGTTCATTGAACTGCTGGTTTTGGCGGCGCATCAGGCGTTCCGTTTCCTGAAAGCGCTGTTTCATGACCTGATCGGTTTCCCGGAATCGCTGATCAAGCCGCTCGTCGGTTTCTCGGAATCGGCGTTCGGTTTCCTTTTGGGCCTCCGCCAGTTCGCCCAAAATTCGCCAGACCTCTTCGGATGTAGTTGCCATGGCTGTTACGTTCCTCCAGACGCTAGGGCGCTAAATCTATTATAAAGTCCCTACCCAATGGCCCGTAGGCCCACATCCTCGCGGGGGGATTTACCCGTCCGCTGGATCAACGCGCTGGAGGGAATCACCCGCTTAATTTCCTCGATGGTGGTGATGCCCTCGGTGACTTTGGCGATGGCGGCGACCCGGAAACAGGGGTAGTCGATGCTGTTGAGGTAGTGGTTGATCTGGGTGAGGGAGCCTTCGTAGATGATTTGGCGCACGCGGTCGTCCACGTTCAGCAGTTCAATCAGGGCTTCGCGACCCAGGTATCCGGTGTCAAAGCACTGGGTGCAGCCTCGCCCTTTGCGGCAGGTGTCGGTATTGGTCTCACTGGCCGAGAGCCCCAGTACAGCTAGTTCCTGGGCGGTGGGGGTGTAGGGTTCGGCGCAGTGGGGGCACACCCGCCGCACCAAGCGCTGGGCCACCACCCCCAGCAGGGCATCGCTGATCAGTCCCGGATCGGGGCCGATGTCCTTCAGGCGGGGGATGGCCCCAACGGCGTCGTTAGTGTGTAGTGTAGTGAACACCAGGTGCCCCGTGAGGGCGGCGCGGACGGCGGTTTCGGCGGTTTCGCTATCGCGAATTTCGCC
>JALQST010000332.1 GCA_023264315.1 Nodosilinea sp. BSH.14 | reverse complement strand
ACATTGGCCTCGATAGTGCTATGGAGCTTGAAGATTTGCGGCACAGTGGCCCCTAAACAATTCGTAGCAACCGGCACATTGTGGTGTTCCGAGAATCGGTAGCGTCTAGGAATTGGTTCGGGGGAGTCCCATGGTCAATGTGAGTTCGGTGGCCGCTGCCACGGCCAAGTCTGCCCTAGAATTTCGTGACATTCGGCTGACCTATGCCGGCCAAGGATCCCCCCTCACGGTGATTGACCAGGTCTCCTTTCGGGTGGCGGAGGGCGAGTTTGTGTCCTTGGTGGGGCCTTCGGGGTGTGGCAAAACGACCCTTCTCCGCATGGTTTCGGGCCTTAGCCCCGCCCAGGAAGGCGCGGTCTACTTCCATGGTCAGCCCATCACTGGCCCCCTCAAAAACATTGGGATTGCGTTCCAAAATCCCGTGCTGCTGCCCTGGCGCAATACCCTAGACAATGTGCTGTTGCCCCTCGAAGTGGTGCAGCCCCACAAGCGCAAATTTCGCCAAAATCGCAGCCAATATACCCAAGCCGCCGAAAAACTCCTAGCCATCGTAGGGCTTGAGTCCTTCCAGCGGCACTACCCCTGGCAGCTTTCGGGTGGGATGCGCCAGCGAGCCTCCCTCTGCCGTGCCCTCATCCACCAGCCGGAAATTCTCCTGCTGGATGAACCCTTTGCCGCCCTCGATGCCTTCACCCGTGAGGAAATGTGGAGCCTGTTGCAAGACCTCTGGCAACAAACGGGTTGCACGGCCCTCCTTGTCACCCACGACCTGCGAGAGGCGCTGTTTCTGTCCGATACCATTTATGTGCTGGGCGCTCGACCCAGCACCATCGTCTACCAGGTCTCGGTTGATTTACCCCGTCCCCGCAGCCTCGATCTGTGCTTTACAGACCACTTCCACGATCTGTATACTGAACTGCGCCACCATATTCAGCGGGGCTAAACCCACGGCCAGGACGGATCGGTTCCCCTAGCTGGGATAGCCGCCCTGAGAATCCCCCTGACTGGGCCGTAATTTCATGATTCGTTACGCTATTATCGGGAATATTAATAGGTATAGCCTGGGGAATGGGCACTTTACTACCACATATAGGTATTCATTCAAACACACTTTCCCTATGCCTACGTCGTAACCAGAGGTCTCGAAGGTTCTATGGCATTCAACCCTGAAGACACGGATTTTATTGGGATGTCCATGGATAGTGATCACCCCAACGAGTTGCTGAAGTACCTTCAGCACCAGCCGCCGGAGGTATTAACCCGGGTGGCCCAATCCGTGAGTGGCGAAATCAAACAAATCATTGCCCAAAACGTCCAGGGGTTGGTGGGTGTCCTCCCCGGCGACGGCTTTAATGTCCAAGTGACCACCGACCGAGATAACCTCGCGGGGCTGCTGGCCTCCGCTATGATGACGGGCTATTTTCTCCGCCAGATGGAGCAGCGTATGGAGTTAGAGCACACCGTTTCCGGCTCATTCCTCAACCCCGACAGTTTTGACTTTGATGACTGAGCCCGGTTCCCAGTGGTGAATCTTGGCTTTCCGGAACGAATCGCGTCCCAGGGCAAACTCAGCCGTGGTAACCTGCGGGATGTCTGGGTTTTAGGTTTCAGTGGCCCGATCCATACCTTGCCCCCGTTATCCCCCTGCTGCTATGTCAGACTCCCCCAGCCCGTTAGCGCAGACGACTTCAGAACAGCCCCCCACCCCTGAAAATCCCCTGTCGGTAACGCGTACGGATTCCGTACGGCTAACCTATCCCCCAACACCCCTAGCCTCCCCCAGTTGCAATGTGCGGTTTTTCCCGCAGGGGAGAAACGTGGTTGAGGACCCCTAGCCCCGTGCGGCTCAGGGCCACAATAGCAGGGCCATTTCATTCTCAAGGGAGCCTAAAGATGCTAGAGTTTCAGGCTAGTTCCAACGGTTCTAGCGTTTATGCGTCTGCCCCCCGCCCCCACCCCTGCTGTCATCGACTCGCGGCCTGAGCCTGCTGTAGAGCGGATCGAGATCCTCGAAGCCTTCATGGATCTGCCCGATGTCCGCCGGGCCGCTGGCAAACGGCATCCCATGGCCCTATGCCTAGCCCTCTTTACCCTGGCGGTGACCGCCGGTAACCGAGGGTTTCAGGCTATTGGTGACTGGCTGAAAGGTTACCAAAGCGAACGGATGGCCCTCTTTAACCCGCCCAAGCAACGCCTCCCCTCTTACAGCACCATTCGCCGTGTGCTCCTGACGCTAGATTATTCGCAGTATTCAGCGGCCTTAGCTCGATTCTTTGGGATTAAGCCCTTGCCCGGCGAGACCCTAGCGGTGGATGGCAAAGTCTTACGCGGGTCGTATCAGCTGGAGACCGACAATCCTGACTCTCCCCCTCACCCAGCGATTATGCGAGTCAGTGCTTATCTGGTGGAGCGGGGTCTGATTTTAGAGCCCTATCAGGTAGACCGCAAAACCAATGAAATCAAAGCGTTACCCGCGTTTATCGAGCAACTCGCGCTCAAGGGGGTCGTCATCGCCTTCGATGCGATTAGCACACAAAAAAACCTGTCAGCTGATTATTGACACCGAAAACCATGACTTGGGTGCCCTCAAGGGCAATCAAGGCAACCTGCTTAAAACCGTCCAGGCCAACGTTGTCGCTGAGGCAAGCTACACCGAACTCAGTAAAGGCCATGGGCGATTGGAAAAGCGCGTGGTCAGTCTCTGCACGACTCTCGATGACATCAAGCCGTGGCCAGGACTGAAGACCCTGATTCGAGTGGAGAGTGAACGCCGCTTCAAGAAGGGTGGTCAACCCCGCCTCGAAACCGAGACCCGCTACTATGTCGCCTCGTTTTTGGAATCGGCAGAATCCTTTGCCCAGCGCATTCGAGGCTATTGGGGCGTCGAAAACAAGGTACATTACGTCCGCGATGTGACCCAGGGCGAAGATGCTTCACGCATCCGCATGCATCAGTTGCCGCAAATCTTCGCGGTCGCTCGTAACTTCGTGATTAATCTTTACCGCTCCAATGCGTTCTCCAATATGGCTCAGGCTGAGCGTCTCTGCAAATTTGGCCTAGATACCCTCAAGACCATTTTTAGAATGAAATAGCCCTGGCCACAATAGGGGCAATTTGGTTAGAAAAACTGCGGGTGAGGGTGTCGGTGAAGCTGAGGATGACCCAGTTTTCCCACCGTCGCCAGCGCTCGTAGCGGCGCAGAACAGCGATGGAACCGAGGTCTTCCCCGTTTTGGTGTGCGGCGGTTAGGACTTCTGCTAGGGCGGCGGCATCCCGCCGTCCCATGTTCAATCCTTGGCCACCGACGGGGTGGCAACTGTGGGCAGCATCGCCGACTAGGGCAAGGCGATGCTGGATATAGCGGTCACACTGCATCAACTGCACCGGGAACAGGGCGGGCGGGGTGAGGCGTTTTAGCTTGCCCATTTGGGAGCCGTAGCGGCGTTCGAGTTCGGCCATAAATTCGGCTTCGGGCAGGTTGAGGATGGCCTGGGCCTCTTCGTGGGGAGACGTCCACACCACCTGGCAGCGGCCACCGGGCAGGGGCAAAATGGC
>JALQST010000331.1 GCA_023264315.1 Nodosilinea sp. BSH.14 | reverse complement strand
ATTGATACCATCACCCTTGAGCTTTGAGGCCATCACCCAAGAGGTAAACCAAGCCTATGGCTATACCCTGAAGCCCCGTCAGGTTGAAAACCACTGGCAAAACTATTGCTACCCCCGCCTAGGTCAATTGGCTAGATCCCTTGGATATCAAACATTTTTGAATGCTGGAGTTGAGTCATGAATAGCCCCCTGACTGAATTAAACCCTAGAACCACAGTTTTGTTGTCAACAACAGCACACCAATTTGCCCGGGCCTTTGCGGCGGAACAGATCAATCCGCAACGGGGTAAACAGGTGTATCTCAATACCCTTGCCGTCTATGCCCTACATACCTATCTCGGTTGGGCTAGAATTCCCACCGATCCAGAATCTAGCTATAGCTGGAACCCAAACCTGAGGGCGCTAGAAAACCGCTGCGATCTGTTGCTGCCCGATATAGGACGACTTGAATGCTGCCTGGTTTTGCCGAATGCCAGCACTTTTGTACCGCCCATGCTAGCCCAAGACAGTATGGCCTATATCGCTGTTCAATTTTCTGAATTCCTGACTGAAGTTGATCTCCTTGGCTACTTACCCATTGTTGGGTTTGAAGATGTGCCAGAGGAAGTTGAAATATCCGATCTATTTCCCATGGATCAACTCACTGACTATCTGTTTCGCATCCAAGATGGTCTGGAGTTTATCGAGCAGAATAGCGATGACCCTGATGTTCAAGCGCTGCTAGGAATCCTTGAGGAGGATCGGCAACGATCATTAGTCGAAGTGATTATTCGCATGGAACAGTTCCGAAATGATGAGTGGCGATGGAGCGTTGACGGGAAAAGTACCATTCTGCCTCAGGATGTGGCATCAATGCCCATGGTGAGCGCTACTCTTTCCGGCAATGCTGAGCAACCTGAACCCCTGAAGGATGACGCGGTCAATACCCTAGCTAAAAGCCTGCTCCAAAAGCTCAAGGCCATCTGGGAGGAAAGCGAAAATGCTCTGTCCAGCTATCCAGCCGAGGGTTGAAGAGCCTCTCACTGGACTGTGTGAGGGGATCGATCCATTGGGTGAAGTTATATCGTCGGAGATTGCAGCGCCGACAAGCCAAGGCCAGATTATCGAGATCATCACCCCCTCCCAGCGATCTAGGCTGGATGTGATCGATGTCAAAGCGGTCAGCGCTCAGGTATTCGGGGGAGTGACAGTACTCGCAGAGGGCGCGGGCGCGTTGTTGAACCCGTTGTCTGGCTTTATCGGACACCATGAGGCTTGGGCACTGAGTTGAGCATTGATGAAGGTGAAAATCCGAGAAAGCTCAGAAATCCCGGCCAGCTCGGCTTCTTCTTCCGCCGTCAATGGCCCCAGCTTGGCCCGCTGGATCAGGGCATCTGACCGATCCTGAAGGTCTGAGGTGAACCGAAACCAGATCGCATCACCCAATGGCCTCGCCTCGATCCCAGAGGCAAGCAGGGTGGAGGGCTGGATCATCAACTGTGGTGTCATCCGTATCCATCCAGGGTGTACAGGCTATCCAAATTATAGCCAGCCCGCCCAACCCCAATGCGCCTGGACGACTGGGAGACGGCTGAGGAATGCACCAGAAATAGGATAGGTGAACTCAATCGCGAAATTGCAAAACCATGGCGAGGCATCCCGATAAGAGGTAGAACACACCACCGTGTTTTATCTCTTTTTTTGGGAGTCCCCTATGCGTCAAACCAAACGTCGTTCCCGTCCTAGCCTCACGGCGGTTCCTAACACCGCCCAGTCCTTTCAGTCTTCTACCCCGCCCCCTGGGCCTGCCCATAAGCTAACCGGAACCTTCGGCGTTGTGGCGGGGTCTGCTCTGCTGATCGCCGCTGTTCCGGTGGTGGAAGCCTATCGTAGCCAGCCCGTCCTAGCCATGCTGGCCCTGGATGTGTCGGATTCTAGCTTCGCCGATAGCCAAGCCATTGAAGCGATTTGCCGTGAGCAAACTGAGTCCCTGAAGCCTAAGGATCAGCTCCTTGACCTGGTGTTTGCCGATACCACCGAACCCACGGCTAACCAAACGGTGACTAGCCCTACCCGCAGCTTTCGCCGCTGCCAAGACTATGCCGCTGCTAGTTCCCGGCCCTCTAGTGTAGGGCAAGGGTGGGGCACATCCCCCAGCGTTCTGTTTGACCGCGCTATTACCCAGGTGCAGCTTCAACATCAGCCGGGGCAACCTCGGCCCGTGGCCCTCACGGTTTGGCTCGATGCAGCGGAACCCGGCCCCGATCTGCCGCCCCTGGATTTTGAGGTGCTGGGTGAGCAAATGCAGCAGCTCCAAGAACTTCAGACCCAGGTGGCGATTATTGGCCCCACAGGCCCGCTGCGGGAGGGCTTGGAACGCCTTAGCTTAGCCCATCCGAATCTGCGTATCTGTGGGTCGAATGAGGCCACAAGCTGCATTCAAGCTACCTTTGCTACCGCCCGCCACCGCTAGGCCAATCCCCAGATCCCAGGGTGCTTTCGCCGATAGCCCTACCGTGATGACCATTCCCGCAGACCCCTGGGATCTCTAAATTTGCACAACTGATTCGATAGAGCGCGATAGCGATGTGTCTACCCCATGCGGAGTAACCCAATGACACCCGACAACCTGTACAACCTAGCTGACGATACGCCACCCACAGCGACGATGGATTTGGCCAGTCCTGATCTGGAGGCCGCTAAGTATCTGGCCATGGTTCAGTCTTGGCCGCAAATCCTGGCTAAATCGGGTGAGGATCGCCTAGACACCCCCGACCGGGTGGAGATCGTCCAACAGATCGCGGTTGTCTCCCAGAGCGAGGTGGCTTGGCAGCGCGGCCATGAGATCGCCCTCCTGGCGAAGCGTCGTGCCCCGGAACCGTTGCGGCTCGTCACCATGGCGGTGGCAGCGTTGTTCAGTGGGTTGGTGGTAGGGGGCAGCGCGATGCAAGCCTTGGAGGGCCGCAATGCCCTGGCGGTGGGGGTGGGGGGTGTGGCGGCAGGGGGCGCGGCGGTGGCGGCCAACCTGGGGGCATCCCGCTACCTTAAGCACCGCACGATGCAGCATCATACCCAGCAATTTTTGGCCCAACTGGAAGATTAGTGGCCCTTCCCCCTAACCCCTCTCTCTGGTAGAGAGGAGGGCCAGACGTGATGGAGAGTTCTTGTTTACGTTTTTGGTCAACCCATATTTTTGAGGTGATTTTGATGAAACTGAAAAACCATGTTCTGGCTGTTAAACAAGCTCTGGTGAAAGACATCGAAGGGCTAACGTTGAGAAAAGCGCCGATGACGGATAAGGTTATGGCGATGCTGGGCCTAACGGTAGAAGCGGGCACCATTCTGGTTTTGATGTTTCCGGCGGGGATGCCCCTTGCATTGGGGGCCGCTGCCCTGCCCCTGCTGATCAACGTGGCGGCGGCTTGGTTTCACAGCACCTATTACGAAATCCCGGAAGCCTATGCCGAGCTACTGTCGCGCTATGAAGAATATCTGCTTGCGGATAGCCTATCGGCCCAGGAGGCGCTGGAGATTGTGCGACTCCATGCTGCTGTCACCTACCTCACCACAGCCCATGGGCATCCTAGCATTCGCAGTGTGGGCCAAGCCAAGGGGCGGGCGCAGATGGTGTTT
>JALQST010000330.1 GCA_023264315.1 Nodosilinea sp. BSH.14 | reverse complement strand
TGTCGTCTGGTCGGTTAGTCTCAAGCGCCCCATCCGCCTCGTCTATCGGCTGAAAGAACAGGACGGGCGGCAGAGCGATGGCGTCCTGTTCTCCACCGATAGTGACCTGGACCCGCTACAACTCTATCGCGGCTATGCCGCTCGCTTTCAAATTGAGTTCATCTTCCGCGATGCTCGCCAATTCACAGGGCTAGCGGATTGCCAAGCCCGCTCCCCACAAGCCTTGGACTCCCGTCAATGCCAGCCTCTTGGCCCTGACCCTGGCCAAAGCCGCGCTACGCTCCACTCAAGCCAATCCGGACGAACCCCTCAGGTTCTCCATGGCCTCTCTCAAACGGCAGGCTCTAAATGAGCATCTTCTCGACTTATTTACGACCATGTTCGACTTGGAGCCAACGTTGATTCAATCCCATCCCAACGACCAGACCCTCCTGAATTACGGGGTTATAGCCGCCTAGGCTGGAGCCGTCAGACCCCGAAATCTGTCCGGAGTGTTGCTAGGGAAAGTCATCGTGATCCTCTAAGAGAATCGTGTTCAGCAGATTCAGTTCACTTGAGGCCATGAAATAGCGGTTATCAAACACGGGTTCTAGCTGGTGGATCGCTCGTTGCCCCACCACTGCTGCCCAGGGGAACGCTTGGTACCGTGGCAAAACGGGCATCACCAGTCCCTGGGAGGTGAGTGCCATCCCTAAGGCATCGCGCCAGGTGGTTGGGTCTTCAAGCTGTTGTGTCCGGCCTTCGACCGATTGGGGTTTCCAAAAATGGGGATAATCCAGCGGCAAAGCCACCATGATGTTGTCGGTTTTGGTGTCTTGCAAGGTGGAATACTCCCTAGCTGCCGCTTCTTTTTCTCGAATCAGAAGGCGGTGAAGTTCCTTAGCAGGTTGTCGCAGTTTTGGCGGGAGGCGGGTGTCCTTGGCAATGGTGTTGAGGATCCCCAGCAGGTTAGAGCTGCCCTCCCCTACCTCCGTTCGCCAGGTCTCGAAGCTGAACCGTTCTTCAGCGGTTCGTCCTCGCCAATCTTCTAGCCAAAATGGGCCAATGCAAGTCAGTTCTGGGGGAATCGCTAAGGGTGGTTCGGTCAAGGCTCCGAGGAGATGGCTGGTGGGGCGTGAGATGGTTTTTGCCAGGGCCTCAACAGTGGTGTAGTCCACGTAGGAGGGGGTACCAATGGCTGAGGAACTCCCCTTGAGCTGGAAATGGGCAAAGAGTTGTTCCACCAATTGCTGGGCTTTTTTCACCAGGGCTTTGTCGTCCGGGCAGTGGTCATCGCACAGAAATACCTGGGCTTCCCGCAGAAAGTTGTGGAGGTCGTCCGACATCAGGCTGAGGAGTTCTTCATCTCCCACCAACCCTACCGGGACAAAGGCAATGCGCTGCCGCCGCAGTCCCGCATCGCCCTTGATACGGGTGTGGATGGTAGATCGGAGCATGAGCAAAAGGGTCAGTAGGTCGGTCGATTGTCGTAGCCAGCGGCGCTCCCGATCTTCAGCGTCATCGACGATCAAGAAGTCGTTAATTAGCATAACCAAGTGACGGGCTTTGTCGTCCCCCGATACGAGTTGGCCTGTGGTGGAGTCGGGGTAGGAGCCTCGCCCGCGATAGATGAGCTGGGCCACTTCCATGAGGGCGGCTTCGATATTGAACCGAGGGATAGCGGCAATAATCCAGTCGGTTTTTGGAAAGGACACCCCCCTGGCCCCGGAGGAGGTCATCAAAAAACCCGAACCTGATCCCGCTGGGGTGCTTGCACGAGCTGGAGGCGTTGGTCTTCCCGCACGCTTTGATCCAAAATTTTCACGTCATCTAGACCGAGCGGAGGCGATTCCCCATCTGTGAGGGTGTGCCGCAGTTGCCGCAGGAACGCCTTATCTTGGGCGAAAAAGATCACCTGCTCGGCCCCCTGGTTCAGCGCCGCTTCAATTTCAAGTTGGGCATTTCTAAGCAACTCATCGGCAGACTGTTCCCGCACGGCCTGCCGAATGGGCTGGGGCTGGCCATCGCTGGTGAGACTGGGGGTGATGGAGGCCAGTCGTAGGCTGTAGCGGATATCCAGGGTAGAGGCTGGGTAGCTGTTGGTCATGATGTGCAGGGTAGGACGTAGGCCAAAGCCGACCCGCATCCTCGTCCCCGTCACCCGAAAGGCGCTACGGCCTGCGGTGGGGCTAATCAACACCTTATCGGGGGCACGGTCGCCCGCATTGAGATAGCGGTTAAGCACCACGTCGTTGCTCAGCGACGCATCGGAAATCATCAGCACTACCCGGAAGGGACAGGGTTCTCCCTCAAAGGGTTCGATGAACTGCTGAGTCAGCCATTTCGCCAGATGGTGGCAAAAGAGCACCCCCGCCCCATCTCCAGCTACCTCATCCACCATGGCGATGATGGTGGGAATTCGTTGGGCAAAGGTACGACGCTCCTGCTTTCCTTGGGCCGTGTTGGCCTTGTATCGGAAAAGCTGGCTGAGGGCATCCACCGTGGTTTGATTGCGGAGCGAGCGATAGCCCTGAATCGCAGCGGTGAGCACCAAACGGTTGACCTTCGGGTTGGCATCCAGCAGTTTGCGGGCCGCACTGGCCAGGGTACGCAGCACCCCCGGCTGAGTCTTGGCCTGCATACTATCTTCCCGTTCTGTACGGGCACGTTTGTAGCGCCTGGAGGTGATCATTTCGGTGTCAATGGCCTGCTCTTCCTGGGGGGTGACAAAGAGGATATTGCAGGGGGGATGGCGGAGATTCTCCACCCCATCAGCCACCACAGCGCTGTCAATGTGTTGTTTCTGGGGAGGGGACGGGTCGCCCGTTTGGGCCTCTTTTTGGGCATACCAAGGGGCGGCGGCGCTGATCAGCTTGGCGTTGGAGGTGAGGGTTAAAATGCCGCTGGGCTGCCCCTCCTCGTCGTGGGCCAGTTTGGTGGTCACATCGCGGTTAATCACCACACGAGGGCTGACATAGAGGAAGGCATAGCCCTCCTGCTGCTGACCCAAGAATCGGGTGACTGCCGTGGTTTTGCCGATGCCGGGATTCCCCTCCAGGGCGATCACATTCAGCCTGCCGGGTTGGGCCGCCTGAAGTCCCGCCACCACCGCCGCCCCATGGGCATCCCTCAGGGTTATCTCCCCTGTGGCCGAGAGCCGCTGTTGCAGTTCAGTGGCCAGGGCAGGTTGGGGCGCACCGCCAAAAAAGTCCTCTAGAGCCTCCGTCGGTTCGATGGCGACAAGGGCATCTTCCACAGCCAAGGGTTGGGTTGGGGTAAAAAAATCTTCGACCGTTTCCGTCAGCGACAGATGAAGGGATTGCCCGATACCAGGGGCTTCTCGGATGGCTTTGGCCTGCTGGCGGAGGCCGGAGGGCAGGGCTTGTACTAACTTCTTGAACACTAGCCGAATTTCGTTATTCAGGTCGTCCTGGCTACCCTCTTCGAGCTTGTGAACTTTGCGGTAGGCTTCGCCAAGGGAGACCATCAATTGCCCGCGAGGATCGTCCCTTGGGTTCCCAGAATCAAATTCGGCGGTCAGGCTTTCTAGCCCGTTGGAGGTAACGGCCATGGCACTGGCCCGACAGGTTCCGGTGAGTCGTCCCTGCTGGGTGAGTAGGTGAACCAGTCGCTCTGTATAGGAGGA
>JALQST010000032.1:8340-14890 GCA_023264315.1 Nodosilinea sp. BSH.14 | reverse complement strand
AAGCGGTGGCCTGGATTTCCCACCTGCCCGTGATGGTGAGTAGTAGTTTGATCCAAGCCTGTGAGCAGGAACCGAATCCTGAATTGCTCCAACTCGCCCAAGCCCTTGCCAGCTCAGGCTTTTGCGACACCAGCCGCGTCGGTGGCGGCGTTCCCGAACTGGGCACCCTGATGGCCCGCTACAACCGCTCGGCCCTGCTGTCCTCCATTGCCCTCTACCAGCGTCAACTGGGCCAAATCCGCGCCATGGTGGAGGTGGAAGACTGGGACGGCCTACACCATTTTCTGTCCCAAACCCAGGCCGCTCGCCCCGCCTACGTGGATGAGGCTACGGCTGGATCATTGCGCTGACCACGATGCCCAACCGGGGAAGCGCAGAGTAACGCCTTTCGATACGCTCAAGACGAACGAAAAAGCCTTTCGACAAGCTCAAGGCGAGCGGAGGCGACCCAAAATGAGAATTGCTGGGCACGTGGGGGACATCCATTGAATGAATGATTGGTTATATAGTAAATTAATGGCTATGATATTGAAATTGTCCTCCATCCCTCGCTTACTCAGGAGTTTTGCCCTGTGACTACCCCGCTGATTTTCCGTCAACTGTTCGACGCCGATTCCTCCACCTATACCTATCTGCTGGCCGATCCCGACACCCAGGAAGCGGTGCTGATCGACCCCGTGTTTGAACAACACCTGCGGGATCGGGCCTTGCTAGAAGAGTTGGATCTGAAACTGCTGTACACCCTCGATACCCACTGCCACGCCGACCACGTTACTGGGGCTTGGCTGATGCAGCAGGCGACGGGTTCCAAAATCGGCCTTTCCGGGCGCTATGGCGATATGCTCAGCGGGGCTGATGCGCTGCTTGACCACGGCGATGTGGTGAAATTTGGATCCCGCAGTCTCGAAGTTCGCGCCACCCCCGGCCACACCGACGGCTGCGTCACCTTCGTTCTAGATGACCACTCCATGGCCTTTACGGGCGACTGCTTGCTGATCCGCAGTGCCGGACGCTGCGATTTCCAGCAGGGCAACGCCAGCATCATGTACCAGTCCATCACCGAGCAAATCTTTAGTCTGCCCGATGACTGCCTGATCTGGCCCGCCCACGACTACAGTGGCCGCACCGTCTCCAGCGTGAAGGAAGAAAAGCTCTACAACCCCCGCATTGGCGGCGAGGCCGACGAGCGCGATTTTGTCGGCTACATGGACAACCTGGGCCTGCCTCACCCCAAAAAAATCGACATCGCCATCCCCGCCAACTGCATCTGTGGCCGCACCGAAGACGGCACCATGCCCGTGATTGCCGATTGGGGGCCAGTGCGCCAAACCTACTCCGGCATCAAGGAAATTGAACCCCAGTGGGTGGCCGAAAACCTGACCCAAGTCCATGTCCTGGACGTGCGCGGCGTGGAAGAATTCAACGACGCCCTCGGCCACATCCACGGTGCCCAACTGGTGCCCCTCCACGAATTGGAGCAGCGGGTCAGCGAAATCGCCACGGATCAACCCGTGGTGACGGTGTGCAAATCCGGTCGTCGCTCCGGCCAAGCCAGCGTCATCCTCAAGAAAAAAGGCATCACCGAAGTGGCCAGTATGCGCGGCGGAATGCTGAAGTGGAACCAGTCGGATCTCCCTGTCACCCGCGACTAGGGGATGACCTCACCCCCAGCCCCTCTCCCTCCTGGGAGAGGGGGGCTAGAAAGGGGAAAGTTCTTGGGCACGGGGTTAGGGTTAGGGGTTGGGCAAGCGGGAGGCGATGACGGTATAGAAGGGGTCGGCCATGGCGAGGCCCAGCATTTGCAGAAAGCTGGGAACGGGGGGGACGTAGGCGATCACCTCTGGGGCGCTGAAGCCGGGGATGGATTTGAAGTAGCGCTTCACCAGTTCCACCCGGTCGGATTCGCTGCCGTCGCGCCATGCGGCAATGGCTTTTTGGTAAAACATCCGGTTAGAAAAGCTGATGATGGCGACCCCACCGGGTTTTAGGACGCGATGGATTTCGGCAAACACGACCTCCGGCTGCTGAAGGTACTGCACCGACACGGTATTCAGCACCGCATCAAAGGACTCGTCCTCTAGGGGCAGATGCGGGTTCTCGTTGAGGTTTTGCACAAAGCAATGGTTCAACCGGAGATTTTTGGCCAGCTCTTCGGCGTTGAGGCCATGACCTTCTACCCAGTCGAACGTCATCTCCTCCGGCAGGTGCGAGACCCAGCTACTCATCAAGTCCAAAATACGGTTGTTGGGGGTCAAGCGCTGGCGATAGAGGTGGGTAAGGCGATTGATGAAGCCCTCGTCCACATGGGTGACAAAGCGGGGCACATCGTAGAAATGGGCGTCGTTGGATTCATCGAGCTTGGTGCGTTGTTCCGGCTGAAGCAGCATGGGCGTTGGATTCAGTAAAGTTTTGTTAAGGGTTTCCCCTTTGAGTGTAGCCCCATTGGCCTGGGTCTGGCCGACCGGGTAATGGGCAGGGTGAAGGGCGGCACGGCCCACAGGTTCTAGAATGGCCTGAGACTCGATGGGCCATGCGGGGGAGAATTGAGTGTTCAAATCGGCTAGCGATCAAGGGCTGCGCCAGGGTGGGCGGGCTTGGTTTCGGGAGTTGTTTAGCGTGCAGGGGTCGGTGATTCCGGCGGTATTGCCCCGCACCCTGTTTTGTGCCGCCTTCGCCCTGGGAATCTACCTGCTCCACGAGCGGGGCTGGCAGGTGTCGTCGCCCATTTTGGGATCCCTGGTGCCCAGTCTAGTGCTGGGTTTGCTGCTGGTGTTTCGCACCAACACCTCCTACGAGCGGTTTTGGGAGGGGCGCAAGCTGTGGGGCAGTGTGGTGAACCTCACCCGCAACCTGGCCCGCCAAATGTGGGTGGCCATCCAGGAAAAAGACCCCGCCGACCACGAGGTCAAGGTGACGGCCATTCGCCTGTTGCCCGCCTTTGCCATTGCCCTGAAGCTGCACCTGCGCGGCGACGATCCCAATTCTGAGCTGTTTGGGCTGATCTCAGAGGCGCAGTTTGCCAAGCTGCAAACCATGAACAATCCGCCCCTGGAAATTGCCTTTTGGGTGGCCGACTATCTGCAAACCCAGCAGGCCCAGCACAAGCTCCACCCCTACCAACTCGCGGCCTGCCTGAAGGCTCTGGATGGATTGGTGAATACCCTGGGCGGCTGCGAGCGCATCCTGAAAACACCCATGCCCCTGGCCTATTCCATCCACCTGAAGCAATTGTTGATGCTGTATTGCTTGGCCCTGCCCTTTCAAATGGTGGCTTCCGTGGGCTGGGGTACGCCCTTTCTAGTGGGGCTGATTAGCTTTGCGGTGTTCGGCATCGAGGCCATTGGCCTGGAAATCGAAAACCCCTTCGGTACCGACTCCAACGACCTGCCCCTGGATGCCATCTGCCAAACCATGCGCCAAAATATCGAAGACCTGATTTCCCTCGCCCCCAGTACCGGCATTTGGCAGCAGCCCGTCCAGGCATCGGAGGGGAGGGACGGGGCCTAGTTCACCGAGATCCGCAGGGTGTATTCGGCGGGACGGGGGGATTTGACGTCCACCCGATAGTCTCCGGAGGCGGGCAGTTGGCCCTGCCAGGTGAGGACACGGGAACCATCGGGAATGAGGCTACCGTTGGGATAGCGCACGTCTAGGGTGATGGGGCCATTGGCGCGAGGCAGATCCAGAGCCATGATTTGCCCTACTCTCCCGTTCACCACGTAGCGTCGAATGCGGTCGGCACTCACCTGTCCCGTCACCTGGGTGCTGGTTTGCCCAGTGGGGATTTGGACGCGCTGCTCAAGGACGCTGGGATCTGGGGTTGGATCTGGAATCGGCTCGGGCAGCGGGGCAGGCGGGATGGGATCGGGCGTGGGTGTCGGCGTAGGCGTGGGTGTCGGTGTGGGCGTGGGTTCTGGGGTGGGTTCTGGGGGGGGCTCTGGGGCCGCTTCTAGGCTGACCTCTAGGGTGTAGTTGCTTTGGCTGAGCCCTTGTACCGTCCGTAGTTGAATGCTATGAAGCCCGCTGGACGTCAGCGCCCCCTGCCAGGTTTGCACCCGTTCAGCGCTGCTGTCGATGGGGTTGCCCTGGGCATCCAGCACCGTTAATAGCACACCCTCTCCCCGAATGCGAGCGTTCAAAATTTGGCCCGCCTCGCCATTAAACTGATGGTTAACGGTTTCATTACTACGCAGGGAACCGGACACCGTGCGGCTTTGCCCTGGGGCAATGCGCAGAGTTTGGTTGAACTCCACCGGGCGATCCGTGGGGGTGGGTTGGATGGTAGGGGTGGGGGTGGCAGTCGGCTGAATCGGGTCAATGGTAATTTCGGGACTGGGGGTGTCCGTTGGGGCCGGGGGCCGGTTGATCAAACTCACCACCAGCCATCCACCCAGCCCCGCCGTGAGGGCCAGCACCGCCCCAATCAGGGCCACGGCCCAGGGGTTTTCCCAGACGGATTCTGGTTCCTCCACGAAGGCAGGGGGCACCCGCTGGGGATAGGTCGTCGGCGTTGGGGACACCTGGGTGGGCTGATACGGCCGCCCCACGGCCACGGTCTTCACCTGGGAGGGGGGCGGAGCCGGACGCTGGGCGGCGGTTGGGGGCATCCCACTGGTGGTACCCAAGGCCTGGGCCATCTCGCTGACGGACTGGTAGCGATCGCCCGGTCGGTAGTTAATGGCGCGGTTCAGCACCTGGGCCAACCCTGGGCTAACGGGGGCGTAGGGCTGCCAGTTCCAGGCCAGGTTCACATCGTCGAACAACACCTGGGGTTCTTTGCCCGTCAATAACACAATGGCCGTGACGGCGAGGGCATAGAGGTCGCTACTGGGGTAGGCGCGGCCCGACTGGATTTGCTCACTGGGGGCATAGCCCAGCTTGCCCACGGAGGTAGCGTGGGTCGGGGGGCCGGTCATTTGCACCCGGGTGAACACCTCCTTCACCACGCCAAAATCGATCAGGATGGGAAGCTGATCCGCTTGGCGCTGCATGATATGGTCGGGGCTGATATCCCGATGGATGATGCCCTTACTGTGGATGTGGGCCAATACGGGCAGCATATTCTGCAAAAACTGGCGCACCTCCGCCTCCGAGAAGGTCAGCCCTTGGCCGAGGCGCTGGTTCAGCAAGTCCCGGTAGGTGATGCCGTCCACGTAGTCCTGCACGAGGAACAGCCGCTGGTCTTCCTCAAAAATGGCCTGAAATTTCGGAATTTGGGGGTGGCTAATGCCGTAGAGAATCGCCGCCTCCCGCTGGAAAAGCTGGAGCGATTTCTCCGTCATGTCATTTTCAGACTGGGGCTCAAACTCCTTGATGGCGCAGCGCTCGTTAAAGCGGCCCAGGTCTTCGGCCAGGTAGGTACGGCCAAACCCACCCTGCCCCAAGGGTTGCAGGATGCGGTAACGGTTTTGGAGCGTCGTTCCAGCGGGGATGGGGGTGGGCATGGCATGGAGAACGATGGGTCGGGGGATGGGGGCCGTGAACCTAGGCCGTACAATCAGCCGGGGCTCACCGTCAGATAGACAGCTAGGGCGGCGGGTTAATTTTACAGCAGCTTTTTCCAGCAACCGGGCTTTTTGGGCGAGATCGATCTCTGGCTTAGCCACTGCGGCCTCCCTTTAATCCCATTCTAGGATGCCCACCGACCTCTCTTCCGGGCTAGACGGGACAGCGGGGCCTTCTACCCAGGTTGAAGGCGCTATTTTTTCTTTTTCTTGCCCTTTTTAGGGTTGTCCTTGGCCGTACGGCCAAAGCCCGCCTTCTTCCCTAGGGTCTCTGCTTTGCCCTGGGGAGCCAGGGCTTTAAACTCCAAGAAAGGGGCTGGGGCCGGAAGCTTTTTTACCTTATCCAGGGACGCCCGAATGTTATCCATCATGGCCTGCTGGGCCAGGGTGTAGTGAATCGATAGCTCGTCGGGGGTAAAGTCCGACTCCTGTTTCAGGCCGAGATCCACCTGTACCCTGGGCCAGGATCCGGCAAACATCTCATCCACCTTTTTGGCCTGGTAAGCTTCCTCTATCACCGCCACCGATTCGATGGCTTTGAGGTAATACAACTCCGTGACCAGGGCTCCATTGACGGAACGATGATGATTTTTGTAGCGGCTAAGCTGGCGGGTGAGCACCTCCACACACCGATCTCGCAGGTCAGCCTCGGCCTTGGCAATGTGGCCAATGGCCTCGACCAAGGAGATCTTCCGGTGATAGTTGAGCTTCGTGGCTAGCAATGCCTCGATGGGATCCAACGCCTCGACCCCCATGAGACCAATGGCCTGGGGAATTTCCTCCCAGCACCAGTCATAGTCGCGCTGTTCTAGCACCTGCACCAGGGCCTGGATCGCCTCCACCGCCCGCAGTTGGCCCAGGGTGCGAATGGCGTGCAAGGGTGCCCAGGCCAGCCGATCTGGATCGAGCCCCGCCGCGACGAATTCCTCAGCACGGCTATCATCTTCCTCAAAAAAAGCCCATAGATTGTCATCCTGGGCCATTTGAATCAACGACGGAATGTGATCAGCGGTCAGGCCCAGATCCTGACCATAATTAGGCCAGTC
>JALQST010000032.1:0-8330 GCA_023264315.1 Nodosilinea sp. BSH.14 | reverse complement strand
ACGGGACGGCCCTCACAGGGGCCATAGCTCAGCAGGGCATCTACCGGGGGCTGATAGGGATGAAGGGGCATAACAAACGGTGACAGAACAACACTGGGGAAGGGCATCGCGGCAACCTGCGATGTAGCCATTCTAGGCACGGAAGCCAGAAGTGAACAGCGGATCGGAGGCAGGGGCCGAAGACTTGCACGGGCTCGTTAGGCCGAGGCGTCCACCGCTTCACTGGCCTCCAATTCGGGATGGAAATAATCGTAAATGGTTTGGGCCAGGTGGGGGCCAATGCCGGGAACGGTGGCCAACTGTTCCGGGCTGGCTTCGCGGATGTAGTCGATGGAGCGGAAGGCGGCGAGCAGTTCTTTTTGACGATGGTGGCCTAGGCCGGGGATGTCCGACAGGCGGGATCGGCGCATCCGTTCCGTGCGTTTTTGGCGATGGAAGCTAATGGCAAAGCGGTGGGCCTCGTCCCGCAGGCGGCGCAGGAGTTGAACGCCGGGCTGGTCGGCCTCGGTGGTGAGGGGTTGGGATTCTCCGGGCAAGAAAATCTCCTCCCGCTTTTTGGCAAGGCTGACGACGTTCAGATCTTGCAGCAAATTGAGGTCTTTGAGAACGTCTACCACGGCAGAAAGTTGGCCCTTGCCCCCGTCGATCATCACCAAATCCGGCCAATCGGGATTCCCCAACCGGGGCAAATTCGGGTCGGCGGCATAGCGACGGAAGCGGCGGCGAATCACCTCGGCCAGGCTGGCAAAGTCGTCGGAGTGGCCGGGGCGCACGTCGGGATTTTTGATGTTGTAGTGGCGGTAGTGCTGCTTGGCAGGCAGACCATCCACAAAGACGACCTGGGACGCGACGGCGTCGGAACCCTGGATATGGGAAATGTCGTAGCCTTCGATGCGCTTGGGCAGGTCGGGCAAATCGAGCACCACAGCGAGATCCTGCAAGGATTGCAGCGTACGGTCGGCGACGGCCTGGGTACGGGCCAGCTCGTACTGGGCGTTGCGCTCCACCATGTCGATCAGGTCGGCCTTCACCTGGCGCTGGGGCACTTCGATGGTGACTTTGCGCCCCCGTCGCTGGGTGAGGTAGTCCGCCAAAATTTCTGCCTCCGGCAGGGCGTGCTGGGCCAAAATCACCGAGGGAATTTCCACAGAATCCACGGTCTGGTAGTGATTTTCCAACACCCGTTGCAGAATCGTCCCCGGACTGCCCGCCTCGGCATCGGCCACAAAGCCCAGCCGCCCCACCAGCCGCCCCGCCCGCACCTGAAAGATTTGCACGCAGGCGTGTTTGTCGTCCGCCGCCAGGGCAATGGCATCCCGCGATACGGTGTCATCGGGCAGAGCAACTTTTTGATCAGCGCAGAGCCGTTCCAGCCCGCGAATTTGATCCCGCAGGTGGGCGGCCTGCTCAAACTTCAGATCCTCGGCGGCTTTCTCCATCTGCCCCGTCAAAATATCCACCAGTTCCGTAGTGCGGCCCTGAAACACCATCACCACGCGCTGCAGGGTTTTACGGTAGTCCTCCGGGGAAATCAGCCGTTGGCACACCCCAGGACAGCGGCCAATATCGTAGTTCAAGCAGGGGCGGTTTTTGTGGACGGGCTGGGGGCGCTGGCGCAGGGGAAAAATCCGCTTTACCAAACTCAGGGTGCTGCGGAGCAACCCCACATCCACGTAGGGGCCGTAGTAGCGATCTTTGCTGTGCTTGAGGCGTTTACGGGTGATGAAAATGCGGGGATAGTCCTCCGACCAAGTGACGCAGAGGTAGGGATACTTTTTGTCGTCCTTCAGCAGCACATTGAAGTGGGGCTGGTGATGCTTAATCAGGTTGGCCTCTAGGGCCAGGGCCTCAGATTCGGTATCGGTGACGATAATTTCGATATCCACCACCTGCATCACCATGGTGGTAATGCGGGGGGCATGGCCGTGAATATCCCGAAAATACGACCGCACCCGATTCCGCAAACACTTTGACTTGCCGATGTACAAAATTTGGTCGCGGCTGTCCTTCATAAAGTAGACCCCCGGCTCCTTGGGGATCTCCTTCAGGCGGGACTCCAAGCGGTCGAGGTCGTTGATGAAGGTGGTTGTAGACACCGTCGCAGTCACAGCAAAATATCAGGCTTCAAAACAGTATTGATTAGGATAACCTTCCCGCTGGATGAACGGATATCCCCGCTAGGACGACCAGGCTAATCGGGGTGGCTAGATGGGGGGACATCTCCCAAATCGTCCCAGCCCCCCCAATGTCACCATAGGACAGCAGGGAAATCTGTCGGTTTCCAATCCCTTTACCTCCCAGCGGCAGCCTGTTCAGGGAGATGAATAAGCGCCCCCTACCGTCCCTGCTGTGCCCTGAAATCTATGACCTCAAATCTGCGCCCTAAAAAAGCCGGAGGATGCCCCCGGCTTTTGCGGCCTGCATGACTGGACTTGAGTCGCCTGGTGCTTCAACAGCCCTCGGGACCACAGAAGCTATGGGCGTACAGAACTTCGGCATCACAGATATAGATGATGCCCGCATAGTCTGTGAAAAATTGGGCGGCAACCTGATCTGAAATAGCGACGGCCATATCGTAGGTATCGGTCAAGACCTCAAACTTGATATTTGAGGTGGTATCGGAAACGCTGGGCTGGCCGGATGAGCGCATATTGCGACTGCCTTTACCGCCCGTTTCGACCACCGTATAGCCGCTGGCCCCAGAGGCATCGATGATTTTGGCGACCTGTTTTAGCAGCAGTTTTTCGGTGATGATGACCAGTTTTTTGGCTGGCTTAGCCATGGTGGCAACCTCCTTACAAATCGGGTGATGAAATGACTGGGTATTGAGTGGTCAGCAATCCGACCCATTGACCTCTGGGATCGGCGGGCGAGGGAATTTTGCCCCTAGGGTTGGCCGGGATGAGCATCAGGGCTGTGGGACTTAGCTTCCCATCAGCGCCTGGGCCAATCCCACAAAGAACGGGATGCAGAGGGCAATAGCCACGGGGGTACCGATGGCGGTGGAAGCCCCAATGTAGGCGGAGGGGTTGGCCGAGGGAATGCCCGCTCGCAGGGTGGGAGGCCCAGAAATGTCGGAACTGGAGGCGGCAATCACCGCGAGGAGAGCGACACCGCCAGCGCTAAATCCAGTGGCGTAGTGGGCAATCATCCCCAGACCAAAGGCGATAAACCCGTGCAGGAAGGGAGCCACAAAGGCATACAGTGCGTACCATTGAGCCACCTTACGCAGCTCATTCAGCCTCGACCAAGCTTCCATACCCATGATCAGCATCAGGATGGACAGCAGACCCCGGAAGAGGGGATCGTAGAAGCTTTCGTAGACGCTTTCGGGCCGGGTGAGAATACCGAGGGCCATCCCCAACAGCAGGGCCGAGAGGGCAGACCCCTGAAGACTTTCCTTGATGATGGGCCAAATCTGAACCTTCCCGCTGGCAGAGCCGCCCGATGCACTGGCATAGGCCCCGCCGCCCCCCCCCGACTCGCCAACATAGCCACCGGAGGAACCACCGCCCACCGCATCGGCATAGCTGCCAGCGGCAACGGGCTGTCGGTCTACATACTCTTGGCTGAGGAATTTTTCGTTCTTGAGATACTTGTCGCGCTTTTGCTTGTTGATGTAAATGCTGGCCGCCACGATGGCGGTGACGAGGGCCGGGATGTCCATAAAGGGATAGAGCGCACCCGCCCAGGCTTCAAATTCCATGCCTTGGCCTTCGAGCATGGTGATACCCGCCACCATGGTGGAACCACTCACCGCCCCGAACAGGCCCGCCGTTGCCACCGCATCCACCACTCGGATGCCGGGAAACTTGGCGAAGGTATAGCGCCCAATCAGCACGACCACGACGCCTGTCACCATGGCAAACAGGGCAGGCAACAGCATTTCCGTTAGGTTGGCCTCGCGAACGGCCATGCCGCCCGTAAGCCCCACCTTAATCAGCAGCATGAACACGATGAACTTGTAGATCGCATCGGGAATCGCCAGTTCGCTACCGAGGGCGGCAATGATCACGCCGCCAATCAAAAAACCAAGGGTAGGGGACTGCAACTGCGAACCAAACCGAGTCAAAAAATCGAGTATGAAATCCACGAAAACCTCCTTCTACCTCCCCTTGCGAGGAGGGGTGATTGTGATGAATGGGCGGTTGAGAATTCGGTAAGAAGTTTGAGGAAAGTAGGGGTGCAGCGCTTCACCCCCACCGCACAGGTGTTTTGCAAGAACCTGCCGACAGGATGTTCAGAGATGGCCGATCTCCGAACGGGGCTGGAAGACGACCGTTGGCCTACATCGCCTTCCATAGAGTTAAGTCTATTAAAACCTAAATCTCTATATGCCTAAGTCTATCCTGAAGGCCATGGATTTTCCACCCCTTCTGCCACGAAGTTGCAATGCAATGTCAAATCCATTGGATAAGTTTTGCTTTTAGATTTCTCTGATCAGGATAGATTCGGCTAATGCCAATGATGCCCGCAGAGTTTTCTCAATGGATGGCCCTATGGCCTAGTCCACCCACATTTCAGCGGGAATCGACGGCGGCAAAGGATGGGCCGTAGACGGGCTGTTCTGCACCAGGTTGAACCATCCCACCGCCAGCAGCAGGCCAATCCCCAGCCCCCCAAAAAATGTCCAGGCGTGGGAGGGATCCAACACCCAAAGCAGGCGTCGATCGCCCCCATAGACCTGCACCATCCAGCCTTCCTGGGTGTTGTCGAATCGGGCTCGCAATTTGGTCGAATTAAACTCGTTCATGGTGTTCGCTCCATGCTGATCCGTTGTGTGTGGCATGTATACGACAGGGCAAGCCCCGGCTTGCCCATCACGAAAACACCTGTTCACCGGTCACCTGTGCGTTGAGGGGGTCTCTCGCCAGTCCTAGGCTGTCTCAAAGACCGCTACACGAAAGACAAAAGCCTATGCTTTCGCAATCAACCATATTCTTTAGTGTATTCTGAACATCGCGATTGTGGGCGTGATTGGCCCTGATCCAGCGGCTTAGATGATCTGAAGCGATTCATAAGCTAGGCTTTTGGCCTCAAGCACCCCCTGGCCACGTCGGTGCAAGTTCACACCCGAGTGGCGCGGTTGGGGTTGTTGCGCTCCAAATCGCGCATGGCCTTGCCCCGCCAAAAAATGCGGATGGGCGTGCCTTCAAAACCCAGGTTTTCGCGGAATTGGCGTTCCACGTAGCGGCGATAGTTGTCCTTTAGGAGTTTGGGATCGTTCACAAACAGGGTGAAGGACGGGGGCCGCACGGTGACTTGGGTGCCGTAATAGATCCGCCCCTGGCGACCTTGGCGGGTGGTGGGCGGGCTGTGCCACTGCACCGCATCCTCAAGGACTTCGTTGACCACGGAGGTGCTGACCCGACGGCGGTGTTGTTCCACCGCTTGGTTGACCAGTTCCAGGATTTTGGGTACCCGCTGCCCCGTCTTGGCGCTGACGTAGATGCGCTTGGCCCAGTCCAAAAAGTTCAGCCGGGCGGCGATTTGATGATCGAAGTCGTAGATGGTGTAGCTGTCTTTTTCCACAGCGTCCCACTTGTTGACAACGATCACACAGGCCCGACCGTCCTCCTCGATGCGGCCCGCCAACTTTTGATCTTGCTCCGTCACGCCATCTAGGGCGTCGATCACCAGCAGCACCACATCGGCGCGGCAAATCGCCTTAAAGGCGCGGTTAATGCCAAAGAATTCCGGGCCGTATTCCACACTTTTCTTCTTGCGAATGCCCGCCGTGTCAATGATGCGGTAGAGTTGGTCGCCGTGCTGCACCTGGGTATCAATGGCGTCGCGAGTGGTGCCCGAAATCGAGCTGACGATGGCGCGAGACTCGCCCACAAAGGCGTTCAACAGGCTGGATTTGCCCACGTTGGGCCGTCCCACAATGGCCACCTTAATTTCTTCGGTCGCCTCTTCCTCTACGGTTTCCGGCAAAAATTCCACCAGGGCATCCAGCAACTCCCCGGTGCCGCTGCCGTGGATGCCCGACACGGGGAAGGGCTCGCCCAGGCCCAATTCCCAAAACTGCGCTGCCTGCACCACGCCCTGATCAATGGACTCGCACTTGTTCACTGCCAGCAGCACCGGAACCGACTGCTGCCGCAGCCAGGTGGCAATCTCCCGATCCGACTCCGTAGGGCCAGCTTGGCCATCCACCACAAAAATGGCGGCACTGGCCTCCGCTAGGGCCAACTGCGCCTGTTCGCGGATGAAGGGCAAAAACTCCGTGTCATCGTCAAACACCAGGCCGCCCGTATCCACCACCCTATAATCGCGATCGCGCCAGAAGGCCATCTGGTAGGTGCGGTCTCGCGTTATCCCCGGCTCGTCGTGCACAATGGCATCCTTCCCCCCGGCTAGGCGGTTCACCAGGGTAGATTTGCCCACATTCGGACGACCGACAACCGCAACAACAGGCAGTGGCATAGCATTCGTCTTTAAATTCTCAATCTTTCCATTGTAGCGGTGGAAAAAGTAACTGGGGGCTTTGCGGGCCATTTCGACCCCAGTCTGTCCCCCAAGCTGTGCTAAACTTAGCTTTGTACTGTGGGCCATTGCCCCTGCAGTGCTATCTTTGCGGGTGTAGTTTAGTGGTAAAACCTTAGCCTTCCAAGCTAATGATGGGGGTTCGATTCCCCCCACCCGCTTAAAACACGAATCCCTTTAGAATCAAGCGTCACTGGAAGGGCAAGTCAAAGCTAGAGGACATCCAGGCAGGGCTAGAGGCGCTGGTGGCGGAGGTGCAGCGGTTGGAGCTAGGGGCGATTGCCATACCGCCCCTGGGCTGTGGCAACGGGGGGCTAGAGTGGGCGGTGGTGAGGCCGCTGATTGTGGATGCCTTTGCGGCGCTGCCCACGGTGCAGGTGTTGATTTTCGAGCCGAGCTTGGCCCCCGCCCAGGTGCAGGTCAACACCTCAAAACCCCCGATGACCCGATCACGGGCGCTGGTGGTGTCGCTGTTTGACCGCTACGGTATACCGGGCTATCGACTAGGACGACTGGAGGCCCAAAAGCTGGCCTATCTGCTCCAGGAGGCGGGCGAGCAGGGGCTGAAGCTGGAGTTTAGGCCGCACCACTACGGCCCCTATGCCGACAAGCTCAACCATAATGTTCTCTCGCTAAATCACGGGCTGGGGTTGGGCGGGGTTAAAGGCACCGCGCAGGGCATTCACCACCAAAAAATGGTAGGCAGGGTGGTCACGCTCGATCTCTAGGAGCTTTTGTTCCCCTAGCAGGTGCATATCCTCTAGGGCGATGGGTTCGGTGGAACTGGCGCGGTCGGGTAGCCCTCGGCGGGCCTTTTTCCATGGAAATTCGAGGTGGGTCATGCTGCTGAGCACGTAGGCATGGTGAAGGCCGAAGTAGTCCCACACTTCATCGAGAAGCTGCTGCTGGGGGGCGGGGATGGTGGCTAACTCTGCCGGGTCGGGGATGGGAAGCTGGTGGGCTTCAAAGTCGCTGTAGAACCGATAGGCCGGAGGACAGACAGGGCCATAGCGCCATGCCTGAATGTCGTTCTCAAAGAGGGGTTCATCGTAGAGGGCCAGGTGCAAACTCTGGGCGTAGTAGAGCAGCTTTTGCACCTTCATGTTGGTCAAGTCGGCTTCGCGGCCATCTTCATAGGCCCGGACGATGAAATAACGCGCAATGTCTAGGCAGTCCAGCATACTTCTCTCCCGTGATCGCGGCCCCGCAGGCATTGTGCCTCCAGATAGCGGTGAACATTGGTACACATATTCTTATTGTAGATTCTCCCGGAACCCCTTCTATATCTAGCGATAACGGGTTGCGCTCTACGCTAGATATAGAAGGGCTCCACCTCCACCTCCATCTCCAGGGACTCGGAGAGTAGGTCGGTGATTTTGATGCGGATGGTGCCAGCGTCGGCGGGGATGGGGTAGGTGCCCGTCACCAGGTCGTTTTTGCCGGGGATGTCTACCTGGAGGGGTTGAAACACCGCCCCGTCGTAGTTCCAGTCGATCATCACCGACTCCACCAGTTCGCGCCAGTCTTCGACGTTCTCCTGTTGCAGGCTGAGTTTGCCGAGCAGGTTCATGGGATAGAACGCCTCGATGACCAGGTGGCCGCCCTGGGCCACAATGCGGGCCTCAGAGTCGCGCTTGAACTGGATGTCTTGTTTGTCGCGCAAAGGGTTTGAGTTCTTTTTTGAGCTGGGTGGCCAGGTCGGGCTCGTGGCCCATACACACCAGGGTGATTTTCTCTACCGGGGCGTTGGGGTCAGGGCGAACACATACTCATTGTGTGAGGGTTAGCACCTTGAGGAGATAGTCGTTATCCCACCCTGCTTTGAGACGTTTGGCTTTTTT
>JALQST010000329.1 GCA_023264315.1 Nodosilinea sp. BSH.14 | reverse complement strand
CCTGCTGGCCGGATCAACCCTGGTGCTGGTGGGGGCTGGGGCCGCTTGGCGGGGCTGGGTCTGGCTTCAGAATGACCTGACCCCCTGGCTCGAAGCTGAGCTGACCACGGCCATCAGCCGCCCGGTGGAACTGGGCGACCTGGAACGGCTGACCCTCTCCGGGCTGCGGGTGGGGCCGTCGCACATTCCCGCCACCGCCACCGATGCCGATAGTCTGTCGCTTCAGGCGGTGGAGGTGCAGGTGAATCTGGGCGACCTGCTGCGGCGCAAGCTCATCCTCAATGTGGTGCTAGATCAGGCGGATCTCTACCTCGAACAAACCGCCGATGGCCAGTGGGTTGATCTGGATTTGGAGTTGCCCGAACGGGAGGATTTGGATCGAGATCCCTGGATTGACGTGCAACCGGGTACCCTGCGCTTGCAGAATAGCCGGGTGGTGCTGGTGCCCTACGACCGCCGCGCCAACCGTCCTGCTGGTGCCGTCGAGGGGGCTAATCAGGGGGCCACCTCTGCCCCTACCGCATCCGTGGCCGATAATCCCCCCCAGGTGGAACTCACCACAGTGCAGGGATGGGCACGGTTTAGGACAGAGCAGCGGCAGACGGCGACGGGGCGGCGGACGCGGCTCGAAGGGCTCAATTTTGACATCAGCGGCACCTCGGTGGCGGGGGGAAACCTGCAAAGTCAGGGGGTTGTGAAATTCCCCAGGGCGGCCCAGCCGGCTACCACGGGTACCCCTGAATCCAGGGACGTTGTCCCCGCCGCTCCATCGGCGACCTATCCCACCTGGCGTCAGGCGCTGGGCCAGGGGTGGCAACGGGTTCTGGGGATGGCTCCGGCCCAGGCCCAGGACATGACCGCAGCCCAGCCCCTCCGGGCTAAGGCAAACCTCCGTGCCCAGGGTGTGACCGCCCCCGAAATCCTGGTCGTGGTCGAGTCCTTCCTGGAGGAACCGCTGCCGGTGCAGTTTCCCACGGGGACGGTGAGCGGCACCGTGGATGTGGAGATTGGGGACGATGCGCCCACCTTTACAGGCACCGCTCGGGTGGAGGGGGGATCGGTGGCGGTGTCCGGGCTGCCGGAGCCGATTCGGAATCTCCAGGGGGATGTGCGTTTCCAAGGGCGCACCATCGCCTTTGAAAAGGTGACGGCGCGGCTGAAGGACATGACCGCCAAGGCCGGGGGCACCTTGGATCTCGATGGGGACTATGACCTCACGGGACGGGTGAATCCCTTCACGGTGGATCAGGCCATGGCGATCTGGGGGACGGAACTGCCCGTGGACGCCACCGGACGGTTTATCGCCGACGTGACCATGACCGGCCCGTTGCAAAAGCCGATCCTCGCCACGGAAGTCACCTCCCAGAATGCGGTGGTGGTGGATCAAGTGGCCTTCTCCCAAGTGCAGGCTCGGGCCACGTTCCAGGATAACGCTGTGATCATCAACGGGTTTCGCCTCCTGCCCCAGGCGGGGGGGAGCCTGACCGGCCAGGGCCGCTGGGTCTTGGGCGATGCGGCCCGTCTTGCCCTGGCCCTGACGGGAGATAGCCTCCCCGCCAATGCCCTCGGTCGTCCCTACGGCTTGCCCGACACGGTAGACATCGGCCCCGTTTCCTTTGAGGCCAACCTCACCGGGCCACCGGGCCAACTGGTGGGCCAAGGCCAGTGGCGAGCCCCCATGGGCACCTATCCCTCCCAGGGGCGGGTGGCCTGGATTAACCAAACCCTGGCCTTTACCGATACCTTTGTACAGGTGGCCGGGGGCACCTTGGCCGGTGAGGGAACCCTGAACTTCGATGACCGGCGCTGGCAGGCGGATGTGCGGGCTAGGGGGCTGTCCCTAACGGCCCTGGGGGCGGGGGTAGCCGGATCGATTCAGGGCCGGGGCGAACTGCGGGGCACCCTCAATGGCAACGCCCTCACCACGATGACCGGCCAGGGAGTGGCCCAGGCGGTGCTGGCCCAGGGCGGCGTGATCAATGGCCGGGGGACGGTGGCCCAAGGGCGCTGGCAGGCCAATGTCGTGGCCCATCAACTGCCGATGGCGGCCTTTTCGTCGCCGTTGCAGGGTACGGGCAGCGGGCAGGTGGCCCTAACTGGCCCCGTGAATAACCTGACCCTGGGGGCGGTGCGGGGGCAGGGCCAGGTGGTCTTGTCCGATGGGCTGGCCACGGCGGCGGCTTTTGCGCCCCAACTGGCGGCGGTGCGAGAACCGCTGCGATCCGAGTTCGCCTGGAACGGGCAGTCCATCCAAATTGCCCAGGCCAGTACGGCGGGGCTGCGGGCTAGCGGCATCGTGACGCCCCAGCTTTCGGGGGCGGGGGCTCCGGGGTTGGCCAATGTGGATTTGAATCTGACCGCCAACGGCGTTAACCTGGCGGCCCTGCCGATTCCGGGGCAGGTGGTGCCGGTGCGGGGGGCAGGGTTCTTTGAGGGTCGCTTGGCGGGCCGACCGGGCACCTTTCGCCTCACGGGGAACGCCCGTTTGGATAACTTCGCCCTTAGCGAGGTCGCCTTTGCCACCCCCATGGCGGGGCCAGTGCTCTACGACCAACGCCAGGGCTTCACGGTGGATTGGCGCGATGCCAGTCAGCGGGAAACCGGTGATCGCCTATTCGCCAGCAGCCAGCAGTCTCCCTACGACCTCAAATTTACCCTACGCCGTGGTTCTACCCTCGCCGACGGCCACCTCCAGGGCAGCGACCTGTTTGCTACCCTAGCCAACCTACCCCTGGATGACCTGCGTCTGCCCCAAGGCGGCATCGAGGGCGTGGGCACCATCAGCGGCACTGTAGATTCGGCGGTGATCAGTGGCAACTGGCGAGAGCCCAACCTCCAGGCCACCTTTGACATTGCCAATCCCGGCATCGGCTATTTGACCCTGGGAGCCACCCAAGCCCTTCCTCGCGCTGGGGATGGGGCAACCGCTGACTTCACAGACAGCCCCCCACCCACCGAACTGTCCGTGAGCTATGGCCGGTTGCAGGGCACCCTACGCTATGCCAACCAAATGATCAGCCTGATCGGCGGCGAGCTGCTGACGGCCAAGGCAGACAGCCGTTACCTCCTCAGCGGCAGCTATGCCCTGGATGGATCGAAGCGCATCAATGGCAACCTGGCGGTTACGAATGCGGAGATTCAGGATCTGCTGACCACGTTCAAGATCTTTGAGCTTTCGGACTTTCGACCGAATCTGCTGCAACCGCCCCGGTGGTATCGGCCTACCACGGCGGAGGATTTAGCCAAACTGAAAACCACCCAAGTGGGCGATCGCAACGCCACCTTCCTCGATCAACTGCGGCGGTTTGCCGAGGTGCAGGAGTTGCAAGACCTCCTCACCGCCCAGGCCGAGGACGCCGTGGTGCCCCCGCTAGAGGGGCTGGAGGGACGTTTTTCCGGCACTGTCACCGCCCAGGGGACGCTGCCTCGGCAGGTGCAGGTGGATGTAGATCTAGCCGGACAGGACTGGCTGTGGCGCGATCCGAAACACCCCAACGGCATTCGCTACCGGTTAGATAGCCTCATCGCCCAGGCCACCTATGCCGACGACGTGCTGCGCCTGCGGCCCATTCAACTGATCAGCACCTTCCCCAGCGATGACCCCGACAATCCCACGGTGGCCAAGGCAGAACTCAATGGTGAG
>JALQST010000328.1 GCA_023264315.1 Nodosilinea sp. BSH.14 | reverse complement strand
GGATACACTTGCCCCCGGCCACTTTTAGCCCCGCCTCCATCTTCTGCCACTCGGTGGAGTCCAGCATCAGCGGCAGGGTTACGTTTGTCACCAGGCGAGACACCAGCTCGTGCATGTCCCGCTCGCCATCGCGCCCGACGTAATCTACGTTCACGTCGAGGACGTGGGCACCCTCTTTCACCTGTGCCCGCGCCAGGGCCACCAGGCCATCCCAGTCCTCTACATTCAGCATTTCCCGGCACTTCTTAGATCCGCTGGCGTTCAGCCGTTCCCCCACAATCAAAAAGGAATTGTCCTGCTCGTAGGGCTGGGTGCTATAGATTGAAGCGGCTGAAGGGACGTAATGTAAGGCCGGACGGGGATCCCCCCACCCCCCCTTAGGAAGGGTGGCATCGGTCGCAGCCTCGGCTCGGTTCCCCCCTTGGGTAAGGGGGGCTAGGGGGGATCGCACAGGTCGTTCCTTGGGCCGCAAATCCTTCGCCAATTCCGCCAACTGGGCAATGTGTTCGGGACGGGTGCCGCAGCAGCCCCCGATCACCTGTACACCCAAATCTTCCACAAAGTGCATTAGCGACATCCGCAGTTCCATCGGGGTAAGGCGATAGACCGCTTGACCACCGACGTTTTCCGGCAGTCCGGCGTTGGGGATGCAGGAGATGGCAAAAGGGGATTGTTCAGCCAGATGCTTGACGTGATCCTTCATCAAATCTGGCCCGGTGGCACAGTTGAGGCCGAGAATGTCGATGGGGTAGGGTTCCAGAATGGCCAATGCCGCCGCCATTTCGGTACCCACTAGCATGGTGCCCTGCTGCTCCATCGTTACCGACACCATTAGGGGCAGGCGCTTACCGAGTTGGGCAAAGGCTTCCTCAATGCCGTTGAGGGCCGCTTTAATTTGCAGCACGTCCTGGCAGGTTTCCACCAGCATTAGGTCAACTCCACCGTCGATGAGTCCACGGGCCTGCTCCACGTAGGCATCCTTGAGACTGTCGAAATCAATGTGTCCCAGGGTGGGCAGCTTCGTCCCTGGCCCCATGGAACCTGCCACGAAGCGGGGTTTTTCGGGGGTAGAGAACTCGTCCGCCACGCTTCGCGCCAGGGCCGCAGCGGTTTTGTTTAGCTCGTAGGCCCGATCCGCCAGGTCGTACTCCGCCAGCACGATGGGGGTGCCGCCGAAGGTGTCGGTTTCAATCACATCCGCGCCCGCTTCCAAAAAGGCGCGATGCACCGTGGCCACGGCTTCGGGTTTGGTGACGACTAAATATTCATTGCAGCCTTCGTACTCTGGGCCACCAAAATCCTCTGCCGTCAGGTTTTGTACCTGCAAGTTCGTCCCCATGGCTCCATCAAAGACCAGCACGGGACGATCTGTACTGTGAAGGCGATCCAGAAAGGCGTTGGACATGGCAGCGGCGACAAAACAACATCATTAAACCCCTGTGACCCTCAACGCCTCATCGCCTCTCATTATCTCAGAAGATCTATGGAGAACCTTGGCTTTTTCTATGCGTGGGATGGAGCCACAGGTTTTCTATTATCCGCCATAGTCCAGGATGACGGTAGGTTTAGGACTAAGACAATTTTTGAGGATTATGTGATCTCCGTCCCGTCTGCGAGCGTCTTACTATATGCTTTGACTGTACGATTAGTAACCTGCACCTTCCACAATGGGCCGACTTACCACCCACGTTCTTGACACAGCCCTGGGTAAACCCGCCGACTCGCTGCGGCTCACAGTCTGGGCCATTAATAATGATGCCGACATTAAGACGGCACTCAAAACCGTGGAGACCAACGGCGATGGCCGCACCAGCGAACCGCTGTTGGACGGCGATGAACTAAAGAAGGGCACCTACGAAATCACCTTTGATGTGGCCGCCTACTTTGCCACCACCGGAGCCGCACTCTCCGAGCCTCCTTTTCTAGATCAAATCCCTATCCGCTTCACCGTGGCCGATCCCACCAGTCACTACCATGTACCGCTCCTTGTCTCACCCTGGTCCTACAGTACCTATCGCGGTAGCTAGGCTTAGGGCGGTGTTCTCGGATGGTCTCGCCTAATGTCCTACTGGTTCGATGGTCAGCCCATTGAAGGGGACAGGATTGCTTTGGCCATTAACGAACCCGCGTTTCTGTACGGAGCCACCGCTTTCACAACCTTGCGGGTTTACCAGCATTGTCTCGATCATCCTCTGACTTATTGGGGCGATCATCTCCAGCGCCTACGCCAGACGATAGATACCTTTCAGTGGTCGATGCCGGATTGGGATCGGGTGCGCCAGGGGGTGGACTGGGTGCAGCAGGCTTTCCCCATCCTGCGGATCACCTGCTTTCCCGATGGGCGAGAGTTGATTACCGGACGACCCTTACCGCCAGATTTGGCCCAGCGACAACGGCAGGGCATCACCGCTTGGCTGGCGACAGGCAATCCCTATCAGCGAGCCATTCCCCACCACAAAACCGGAAACTACCTCGGCAGTTGGTTGGCCATGCAGCAGGCCCAGCGTCAGGGTGCGGCGGAAGCGATTTTGATTGACGCAGCAGGACAATGGCTGGAAACCAGCACGGGCAACCTCTGGGGGTGGGGCCAAGGGCAATGGTGGACGCCGCCCTTGGAGGCTGGCCTGCTACCGGGGATCGCTCGGCAACAGGTGTTAGCCCAGCTACAGAATCAGGGCATCCCCGTTTGCCAAGATCCTTGGGGGGCAGAGGTGATCCGCCAGTTGGAGGGCTTGGCCTACACCAATGCGGTGGTGCAGGTCGTCCCCATTCCCACGGTGATAGCCGATCACAGTAGACTAAGATTTAACCTCGAAAGCGCTCTCCTGCAGGAGTTGCGGGCGGCCTTTGAGGGGGCTGAAACCGGAATTTAGACCGGAAGATAGCCCATTCCGACAGATAGCGTTAACATTAGTTAATAATCTTTTCATTAAACGGTTTACTCAAAGGTTTACTCAAAACCCCATCTGAGATAACCCTGTTCTGACATAACACGGTTTCCGTTCAACACATACGTTCCATAGTGGAGGCATTACCCCGGTGAATAAACGGTGGAGAAATGCAGGTCTATACGCACTGCTGGTAATTGTGGTCATTGCCCTGGCCACGGCCATTTTCGATGGTTCTGGGGTTGAAACCCAGACCTGGCGCTACAGCAAGTTCCTAGACGCTGTACAAGGCAATCAAATTGAGCGCGTCAGCATCAGTTCTGACCGCACCAAGGCTCGGTTCACCGATCCGGCGGGCAACGGCCAAATCATTGTGAACCTGCCTAACGACCCTGAACTGATCAGCACCCTCGAAACCAACAATGTGGACATTGTGGTGCTGCCCCAAAGCGATGACAGCGTTTGGGTTCGCGCCTTCAGCACCTTGCTGATTCCCGTGTTGCTGCTGGTGGTGCTGTTCTTTGTGCTGCGCCGCGCCCAAAACGGCCCTGGGAACCAGGCCATGAACTTTGGGAAATCCAAAGCCCGCGTGCAGATGGAGCCTCAAACCCAAGTCACCTTCGGCGATGTGGCAGGTATCGAGCAGGCCAAGCTAGAACTCACCGAAGTGGTGGACTTCCTCAAGAATGCTGACCGCTTCACCGCTGTGGGGGCCAAAATTCCCAAGGGCGTGCTGCTGGTTGGCCCTCCGGGGACGGGTAAAA
>JALQST010000327.1 GCA_023264315.1 Nodosilinea sp. BSH.14 | reverse complement strand
AAGGCGGTGAAAAGGCTTCGACAGGCTCAGCCTGAGCGGTATTTTATTCGCCAGCCTAGTCATACTGAGAATTGCTGTTCTGGTTGGGATGGCGATGGTGATGGACTGAGGGGCGGTATCCACTGTGGGATACGTTACTGCTCCTGCATGAGGCGGAGATAGTTTTGCTTAAGCTGAACATGGCTGGCGCTGAGGCGATCTGAGAGCTGTTTTTCGGCTTCGGAAATCTTTTGCCAGAATTGGGAGGATCGCTGGGAGGAAATGTAGGCCGTCCAAAGCTGCTGAAAGAGGGCGATGGCTTCGGGGCTTTGGTCTTGCAGATCCGCCACCAGGTCGTGAATCAGTTGACTGGCTTCTCCATGGGTCTCAACAGCCTGGGCTAACGCTATGGCCGACTGGAGCCGGGTGGCCAAGTCGGGGGTTGTAGAACCATCAGCAGAAGTCATGGCAAAACCTGGGCAGGGTGGGCACACAGGAGCGAAACCTAGCCCCAAGGACTGCAACGGGAATGCTCTTGCTGTCATAAATCTAAATAATTTACGGAGATTCAGCAAGGCGAGGGCCAAAGAGTGGTGTAGATTCGTAAAGGGTCTGGCTGAGAAAGGCTCTATCCCGGTCGTCTTCACGGTACTCTCTGTCTCTCTTACTATGGCCAAACAGCGCATCCTTTCGGGCATTCAACCCACGGGTAATTTGCACCTGGGTAACTATCTTGGCGCGATTCGCAACTGGGTTGACCTCCAGGACGAGTACGATGCGTTCCTGTTTATGGCCGATCTTCATGCGATCACAGTGCCCCACGATCCGGCGCAGTTGGCTGAGAATACCTATAAAGTGGCTGCAACCTACATCGCCTGCGGTATTGATCCTGAAAAATCCACGATTTTCGTACAGTCTCACCTATCGGCCCACGCGGAACTGGCCTGGTTATTCAACTGCATTACGCCCCTAAACTGGCTAGAGCGGATGATTCAGTTCAAAGAGAAAGCGGTGAAACAGGGGGAAAACGTCAGCATTGGTCTGCTGGATTATCCCGTTCTGCAAGCGGCGGATATTTTGCTGTACGAGCCGGATTGGGTGCCCGTGGGCGAAGACCAGAAGCAACACCTCGAACTCACCCGCGACATTGCCAACCGCCTCAATTTTCAGTACGGCAGCGAAGAAAATCCCGTGCTAAAAGTCCCAGAACCGCTGATTCGGGAAGCCGGGGCTAGGGTGATGAGCTTGACCGACGGCACGAAGAAAATGTCGAAGTCCGATCCCTCAGAGCAGAGCCGGATTGACTTAACCGATCCCCCAGAAGTCATCATCAAAAAGATCAAGCGGGCCAAGACCGATCCTGAACGGGGCCTTTGGTTTGATGATGCCAATCGCCCGGAATGCCACAATTTGCTGAGCCTATACCTGATCCTGTCGGGCCAAACCAAGGAAGCGGTGGCTGCCGAATGCCGGGAGATGGGCTGGGGGCAGTTCAAGCCCTTGCTAGCCGAAACCGCCGTAGCGGCCTTGGCTCCCATTCAGGAGAAATTCAACGAACTGATGGCGGATCGGGGGTACCTAGAATCCATCCTCAAGGCGGGGGAAGCGAAGGCGGCGGCGGTGGCAAACCCGACCCTAGCCAGGGTGAAACAGGCGCTCGGATTTTCCGTAGCCCCCTAAAAACTGCCCCAGGCGGCGGTTTCCTGTGTCATCAGGGAACAGGATATACTAGCCAAACACCCATCACGATTCAAGGAGACTCGCTTGGCTGCTGCACCCCTCGGCTATCAGCTACAAACCGCTGTCCAGGCGGGTCAGTTTTTGGTGACGGCGGAGGTGATGCCACCCAAAGGGGGTGATCCCAGCCACATGCTGGAGATGGCGCGGTTGCTGAAGGGCCGGGTTCATGCAGTCAATGTCACCGATGGTAGCCGTGCCGTGATGCGGATGTCTTCCCTCGCCGCCTCCGTGCTGCTTCAGCGGGAGGGGATTGAGGCGGTGTACCAGGTGGCCTGTCGGGATCGCAACCGCATTGGCCTCCAGGCGGATTTGCTCGGTGCCCAGGCGTTGGGGTTGCGTAATGTCCTCGCCCTGACGGGGGATCCGGTGAAGGCCGGGGATCATCCCGATGCCCGCCCGGTGTTTGACCTAGAATCGGTGCGGCTGCTGCGGCTGATTCACCAGCTCAACGACGGTCAGGACAGCCACGGCAAACCCCTCACCGATGGCGCACTGACCCTATTCCCAGGGGCGGCGATTGATCCCCAGTCCTCCAGTTGGTCGGGGTTGCAGCGTCGGTTTGAGGCCAAGGTCAAGGCCGGAGCGTGTTTTTTCCAGAGCCAGTTGATCACCGACTTTGACCGTCTCCACCGGTTTATGGATCAGATCGCGGCGGGGTCAGATCGGCCTGTATTAGCCGGGATTTTTCTGCTGAAGTCGGCCAAAAATGCCCAATTCATTAACCGCAACGTGCCAGGGGCGAAAATTCCAGACCCCATTGTTCAACGCCTTGCCGAGGCCAAGGATCCTCTTCAGGAGGGGATCAAAATTGCCGCAGAACAGGTGCAGGCGGCTCGCCAGATCTGCCAGGGGGTTCACCTGATGGCGGTGCGGCGGGAGGATCTGATTCCCCAAATTTTAGACCTAGGGGGCTTGTCTACCCTAGAACCCGCCGCTGGCGCAGCCCGTGTCTCTGTCCCTGGGGTTGCCGCTCTGCGGGAAAACGGGGCACAACGGCCTAATCTCCCCCAAAACGGTACTAAAACCCCAGCGGGAGACATCGCTCCCATCGCTATTGAAGCGGGCTCGATCGATTAGGTCCCCAGAGAGTGACCGAGTTATCCCCGGGATCGCCGGGTCGGATGGTTGATCGACGGCTTTCTTGGGGAAGCGTCATGCCTGTTCTGCGTCATCCTCTGGAGCCACCCACGTGGCCATAGGCTTCAGGAGGGCGGGGATGTCTGCCCCATCGTCAAATTCCAGGAGGGTTTCGGAGTAGCCCAGATAGCCCACCTCCGCAAAACTGGTCAACATCCGGGTGAGGGCAGGCCAGACCTCATCGGCAAATTCCCAATCCTGGTTAAACAGGGCACGATCTGCGATGGATCGCAGCGCCCAAAAGTAGCTGTTTCGCACCACCGACCCCGACTTTTTGTAGCGGGGCACGTCGTCTTGGTGGAGGTAGAGAATGGGCGAATCAATCCGGGCTCGCATGGGGCATGGCGGTGACAATAATCCTAGTTTGAGCCGAAGTGGCCTAGGTTGCCAAGCCAAACCTGCGAGGTTGTTAGCCCAGTCACCCCATAGCCGAGACCCATGATTAGGCCATCGGCTTCTACGGCGTGTCATCCAATAAGCTCAAACCCGCATTTTGCTGTCGTCATCCCAGTGGAACAAGGGGCTTAAGCCCCTTGCCTGGGCAACCAGAGTGTCGAGGAATCGTTAATTTCATCCGATGGATGACACGCCCTAGGGTGGCCATCACAATCCCAATGGCGGAGAGGATGTCATGGTGGTGATGGCTGAGGACAGCAGTGTCTCTAGGATTACCGTCCGACATTGCAGACAGAGGATCTGCTGGAGCAGTTGGCGTAGCCCTGCTGGGGTAGCCGGGAAATAGTGACTGCCGGTGGGGAAGCGATGGTCGGCATCGGTTAGCGTCGCCAAAAAGCCAAACAGCCGTTGATT
>JALQST010000326.1 GCA_023264315.1 Nodosilinea sp. BSH.14 | reverse complement strand
GGACGGCCTGACCATCATTCACACACAGAATCGTCCCCTGGGGCAGGCGCTCCGTTTGGTTTTTGCCGCTCATTTCCACGACGAGATCGGCGTCGGATTCCAGCATCAGCGCCTCTTCCCCGTAGCGGGTGCGGAAGGCGCGGCTCTTGAACCGCTTGGGCAGGCGCACGGTGCCGTCCTTGGTGGCGTTAATCCGAGGGGCTACTTCCCCGGTGAAGGTACCGCCCGTGTGGAAGGTCCGCATGGTCATCTGGGTACCGGGCTCACCGATGGACTGGGCGGCGATGATGCCCACCGCTTCGCCCAAATCCACTAGGTCGGAATGGGCCAAACTCCAGCCATAGCACAGCCGACACACCGACCGGGTGGCTTCGCAGGTGAGGGGAGAACGCACCAGCACCTCCTCCACCCCGGCCTTGGCAATCTTGCTGGCAGTTTCGGGGGAGATGGGTTCATGCTTAGCCAGGACAATTTCTCCGGTTTCCGGGTTGACCACATCCTCGGCCACCACCCGACCCAGCAGGCGGTTTTCTAGGGGAATCAGCACCCGTTCCCCGTCGGTCATGCTGCGTAGGCGGATACCGCGCTCGGTGCCGCAGTCGTGTTCGCGAATGATCACATCCTGGGACACGTCCACCAAACGCCGGGTGAGGTAGCCCGAGTCCGCCGTCCGCAGTGCGGTGTCTACCAGCCCTTTCCGCGCCCCGTAGGAGGAGATCACGTACTCGGTCACGGTCAAGCCTTCCCGGAAGTTGGTCTTAATCGGCAGGTCGATAATTTCCCCTTGGGGGTTGGCCATCAGACCGCGCATCCCCACCAACTGACGCACCTGGGAGATGTTCCCCCGCGCCCCAGAGAAGGCCATCATGTACACGGAGTTGAGGGGGTTGTTCTTCTTAAAGTTCTCAACCACCTGATCCTTCAGCTTTTCGCTGGTGTCGTTCCAGGTGTCGATCACCTTGGTGAGACGCTCCACCTCGGTAATTTCTCCGCGAATGTAGCGCTCCTCGGTGGCGTTGATGTCCTCCTCGGCGGCGGCTAGCATAGCCCGTTTTTCCGCTGGCACTTGCAGGTCTTCCACACTAATGGAAACCCCGGCGCGGGTGGCGTATTTAAAGCCCAGATCCTTGATCCGGTCGGCCATCTGGGAGGTGCGGGCGGTGCCGTATTCGGTGAACGACCAGGAAATCAGCTTCTTGAGCTGCTTCTTGTCAATAATGCGGTTCCGAAAAACCAGCGAGGATTGCGTTGCCCCTTGCTCAGCCATGTGTTTTCTGCCCCTCGTGCGGTGTACTGCTGTCGTGATTGGTGGAAATTTCCGTGGGACGTCCGATGGAAACGTCGCTGGAAATTTCGGTCAAAAGTCTGGCCCCAGTTCCTAACCCGAACCGGGGCGAGCGGTTAGTTGGCAATGGCTTCTAGAACGGCCTTGTTGTAAATAATGCGGCCCGTGGTGGTCTTGATGTACTGGGAAATGACGTTGCCCTCTTGATCCAGGCGCACCCGTCGCTCGGAGTAGATCTGCGTTTTGATGCCGCCGGATTCCTCCTCTTGCTCCAGCACCTCCGGCTGATCCGACTCCACTGGCCCGTCGTAGCGCAGCCACACCTTGGCATGGAGATCCACCAAGCCCTGCTCGAAGGCCATGATGGCGTCTTCCATGCTGGCAAAGTAGCGGCCCTCGCCCTTGGTGGCACCGGGGTTGTCCGCCGTGAGGTAGTAGCAGCCCAGCACCATGTCCTGGGAGGGGGTGATGATCGGTTGCCCCGTGGCTGGAGACAGCACGTTGTTGGAGGCTAGCATCAGCAGCCGCGCCTCGGCCTGGGCTTCCAGGGAGAGGGGAACGTGGACGGCCATCTGGTCGCCATCAAAGTCAGCGTTGAAGGCAGGGCAAACTAGCGGGTGAAGCTGAATGGCGCGGCCTTCCACCAGAATCGGCTCGAAGGCTTGGATCCCCAGACGGTGGAGCGTCGGTGCTCGGTTCAGCATGACGGGGTGGCTTTCGATCACCTCCTCCAGCACTTCCCAGACGGTGTCGCTGTTGTCGCTGTGCTGGATCATCTTCTTGGCAGCCTTGATGTTGTTCACCACCCCCTGGCGAATCAGGCGGTGAATCACAAAGGGCTGAAATAGCTCAATGGCCATTTCGCGAGGCAGACCACACTGGTGAATTTGCAGCTTGGGGCCAACCACGATGACGGAACGACCGGAGTAGTCCACCCGTTTCCCCAGCAGGTTTTGGCGGAAGCGGCCCTGTTTCCCTTCGATGATGTCGGACAGGGACTTGAGGGGACGGTTGTTGGCCCCTACCACCGTGCGGCCCCGGCGACCGTTGTCGATCAGGGCATCCACGGCCTCTTGCAGCATCCGCTTTTCGTTACGGACAATGATTTCGGGAGCCAGAATTTCCTGCAAACGAGCCAGACGGTTGTTGCGGTTGATCACCCGCCGATAGAGGTCATTCAGGTCGGAGGTGGCAAAGCGGCCCCCATCCAACTGCACCATCGGGCGCAGGTCGGGCGGAATCACGGGGATCACATCTAGCACCATCCACTCGGTTTTGGATCCGGTGGCGATGAAGTTGTCAATTACCCGCAGCCGCTTGATCAGCTTGGCCCGCTTTTGGCCCTTGGAGTTAGCAATTTCCTCCCGCAGCTTTTCCGCTACGGTTTCCAGTTCCAGGTCTTGCAGCAAGCGCTGGAGGGCTTCGGCCCCAATGCCCACCTCAACGCCGGAGAGTTCGGTATCTTCGTCGTAGAGCTGGTCTTCGATTTCGATCCACTGGTCTTCCGTCAGCAGTTGCTTATAGCTGAGGTTTTCGGCGTTGCCCGGATCCAGCACCACGTAGGCATTGAAGTAGACAATCTGCTCCACGTCCCGCAGGGGCATATCTAGCAGAATGGCGATGTAGCTGGGGATGCCCTTCAGGTACCAGACGTGGGCCACCGGAGCGGCTAGCTTGATGTAGCCCATGCGGTGGCGGCGCACCCGCGATTCGGTGACTTCCACGCCGCAGCGCTCACAGACGATACCCCGGTGGCGCACCCGCTTATATTTGCCGCAGTGGCATTCCCAGTCCTTGGCGGGGCCAAAAATCCGCTCACAGAAAAGCCCGTCCATTTCCGGCTTTAGCGTCCGGTAGTTGATGGTTTCTGGCTTGGTGACTTCGCCCACCACCTGGCCGTTGGGCAGGGTGCGTTCCCCCCATTGGCGAATGCGTTCAGGGGATGCCAATCCAATTTTGACGTAGTCAAACCGCTGTTCTAGCTTGGCCATGCTGGGTGTTTTCCTTGTAAGCGCGCTCAATCGAATGGAAAGCCGTGATCTGGGGAGATCCGTGTCGGGTTAAAAGGCTGGATGGGGAGGGTTCCGAGGTGAACGGCACCCCGGAACCTGGGTTTCGCCCAAGGTGGCGTTAGTCCTCCATGTCCTCGCTGTCGTCGCGGGCGATGGATTCGTAGGTGGGCCGAGAGGGGGCTCGACGATTATTCACATCGGCCATCAGGTCTACCTCAATGTCGCGGCTGGTGCCGTCTTCCTTGGTTTCCACCTTGTGAACGGCGATGTCGAGACAGAGGGATTGCAGCTCGCGCATCAACACCTTGAAGGACTCTGGCGTGCCGGGGCGAGGAATGGACTTGCCCTTGACGATGGCGTTGAGGGCTTCGTTACGGCCCTGCATGTCG
>JALQST010000325.1 GCA_023264315.1 Nodosilinea sp. BSH.14 | reverse complement strand
GTCTGTATCCATTGTTCCACCCTGGCCTGGGGAGCCCGGGGTGACAGACGCGGCAGGGGAATTTCCGCCCCACTCTCCTGCACCTGGCACAGCACCGGAATCTCGTACCGATAGCGCTGAAACCAGTCGTCACGCTGGGTGATATCCCGCACCTCCAGTTCAAAGGCCAGGTGGCTGGCCGCCGCCAGTTTTTCCTCCAGCCCCTCGCACAGGTGGCAACCGGGCTTGCTGTACAACACAAATTTCATGGTTCGCTTTCCCCTTGCTCGCGATTCCCTGGGTTCTCCGTCCCGTTGAGGGCCTCCCCATCATAGGCGGCGGCCCCTCTCGATCACCCTGCGCCGCCGGGGGTATTGTCCCACTGCGGTGGCCCATCTGAGCCGTGGCGAGGCCAGACAGCGGGGATCAAAACCGGCGATAATAAACCCATGGAGGCCCAAGGGTCTCCACCGGCGATCACCAGATCACCTGAACCGATTGCCTAATTTGGGGGTGTCATGGTCAGTACATTGCCCGCCGTTGCCCCATCGTCCTGGTATGCCCAGGAGGGAAGTCGGGTGATGGCGGCGTTCCACAGTTCCCCAGCGGGGCTGTCTGGCGCGGTTGCCCAGGACAAGCTTCAGACCCACGGCCCCAACCGCCTGCCGGAGGTGCCGTCCCGTTCCCAGTGGGCGATCTGGGTAGCCCAATTTCGCTCTCTGCCCGTGGCCTTGCTGACGGTGGCCGCCGGGATCGCCTACGTTACCGGTGGCCCCACCGATGCCCTGGTGATTTTGGGCGTGGTGCTGATCAACGGCGTGATTGGCTATGCCACGGAGAGCCAGTCTGACCGCATTATTCGATCCCTCGACCATCTCTCATCCCCCACGGCCTGGGTGCAGCGGGAGGGCAAGCCCCTGGAACTGGCGGCGGAGGCGGTGGTGCCGGGAGATATTTTGGTGCTGCGCCCCGGTTCGATGGTGGTGGCCGATGGTCGCTTGATCGAGGCCCAGTCCCTCAGCGTGGATGAGTCGGCCTTGACGGGGGAAAGCCTGCCCGTGGGCAAAATTATCGACCCGCTGCCCCAGCCCAACCTGCCCTTGGCCGACCGCACCAACATGGTCTATCGCGGTACCCTCGTCACCGGGGGGCAGGGCTTGGCCGTGGTGGTGGCCACCGCCGCCGCCACGGAAATGGGGCAAATTCAAGCCCTCGTGGGGCAATCCAGCCATCCCCCCACCCCCATGGAGCAGCAGCTTGACCAGGCCGGGAGCCAGTTGGTCTGGATTTCCAGCGCGGTGTGCGCCGTAGTGTTTGGGCTGGGGCTGTGGCGAGGCTATGCGCCCTTGGACATGCTCACCACGGCGGTGGCCCTGGCAGTGGCAGCGGTGCCGGAGGGGTTGCCAGCGGTGGCCACCACCACCCTCGCCCTCGGCATTTTGGCCATGCGCCGCCAGCGGGTGCTCATTCGGCGGCTGGATGCGGTGGAAACCCTCGGGTCGCTGCAAACCCTCTGCCTCGACAAAACCGGCACCCTCACCACCAACCGCATGGCCGTGGTGGAACTCCAGGCCAACCACACCCACCTGACCCTAACGGCGGACATCACCCAAGGGGAGGATAGGAACGTCCATCCCCTCACCACCATTCCCCCCGGCCCGCTGCACACCCTGCTGCGCCTGATTGTGCTCTGCAACGAAAGCCAGGTGCAGACAGACGCGCTACAGTCTAGCCCCGTTCAAGAAGACCAAGCCCAGACCACCCGAGACCCCGCGCCCCGCTTCACCGGATCCTCCACCGAAAAGGCCCTGCTGGCGGTGGCCCATCGGGCGGGTCTCGACCTTTCCGCCCTGCGCCAAGCCTATCCCCAGGTTGCCATTCAGCACCGTTCCGCCCAGCAGCATCGCATGGCCACCCTGCATCCCCTTCCGGTGGGCGGATGGCTAATGGCTGTGAAGGGCAGCCCCCTAGACGTGCTGGCCCATTGTGCGGTGCGGTTGGATCGCCCTAACCCCGATACCCCCGGCCAGGACACCACCAAGGATCACCCCTGGGCAAGGCTGGAAACACAGGACACTGGGCCGACCTGGCTCCCTCGCCCTGGGGACGCTGTGCCCCTCACCGCCGATCATCGGGGGGCGATCGTGGCGGAAAATCAGCGCATGGCCGAGGCGGGGCTGCGGGTGCTGGGGGTGGCCTATGGCTATCCTGCCCAGTGGCAGGGCTGGACGGAAACGCCCCTGGTGTGGGTGGGTCTGGTGGCCATGGCGGATCCCCTGCGTCCGGGGATGAGGGAGACCATTGCCGCCTTCCATCGGGCGGGGGTGGCCACGGTGATGGTCACGGGGGATCAACGGGCCACCGCTGCGGCCCTAGGCCAAGCCCTCAACCTCAGCCAAGGTCAACCCTTGGGGGTGCTGGAGGCCGCTGATTTAGCCCTGGCCTCCCCAGCGACGATTCCGGGGGTGCAGGTCTTTGCCCGCATCAGTCCGGCGGACAAGCTCCAGGTGGTGCAGTCCCTCCAGCGGCTCGGCCAGGTGGTGGCCATGACCGGGGACGGCATCAACGACACCCCGGCCCTCAAGGTGGCCGAGGTGGGCATTGCCATGGGCCGCAGTGGCACCGATGCCGCCCGCGAGGTGGCCGACGTGATTTTGCAGGACGATGCCCTGGAAACCCTGGTGCAGGCCATTGCCCAGGGGCGCACCATCTACCGCAATATTCGGCGGGCGGTACATTTTCTGCTGGCCACCAATCTCAGTGAAATCCTGGTGATGTTTGCGGGCATCAGTCTGGGACTAGGTACGCCGCTCAATGCCTTGCAACTGCTGTGGTTAAACCTGGTGACGGATATTTTCCCGGGGCTGGCCCTGGCCCTGGAACCTCCCAATCCCGATGTCCTCACCCAGCCCCCGCGCCCCACCACGGAGCCCCTGATCCAGGCCGTGGCCTTCCGCCGCATGGTGGGGGAAGCCACCGTCATTGCCGCCAGCGCCCTCGGAGCCTACGGCTATGGACTGAGGGCCTACGGGATGGGTGCCCAGGCCAGCACCGTGGGGTTCATGGCCCTCACCCTAGCCCAACTGCTCCATGCCCTGGCCTGCCGGTCTGGCCAGCGTCGCCTTTCGCGTCGGCCTGCCCTGCCCCCCAATCCCTACCTGGGGCTGGCCCTGATTCTGTCCATCACCCTCCAGTTTTTGGCCCTGTTCCTCCAGCCCCTCGGGCAGTTGCTTCACATCGTTCCCCTTGGCCCTGGGGATGCCCTAGTGGTAACGATGGCGGCCCTGCTGCCCCTGGTGATCAACGAAACCACCAAGCCCCCTCGGGCCACGCCCCCACCCGAGGCCGACCCGCCCGCCCTTCCCCCAGGCGAGGCCGAAGGGTGCGGTTTCCCCGGGCGCTGAATGCTACAGTTCATACATTTCTGGCTGATATTTCTGGCTTTTGTGATCCCATTTCTGTCCCTACGCTTTCCCTCGCCCCATGCCCCGTCCCCTGCTATTTGACCAAGTTTCTGACTTTGCTGAAGGGCTGGCCATGGTGCAGACCAAGGCCAACATTGGCTACCTAGACACCCACGGCCACCTGCAAATCACCGTGGCCGATGGTGCCGTTGCCACCGCTGCTCCCTTTTCGGAATCCCTCGCCCTCGCCCGAGCCGGGGACTACTACGGCTACCTCAACCGCCAGGGAGAATGGGCTATTCCGGTGCAGTT
>JALQST010000324.1 GCA_023264315.1 Nodosilinea sp. BSH.14 | reverse complement strand
TCTCTCCGGCTAAATTTTTAGACATTAGTTCATGACCTCACTGCCCCCAGAAGCCACAATCACAGCTAAAAAGCATGGATCGCCCATCTATCGCTGACTCACCGACAAAATGGTTAGGCCAATCACCTCATCATCGGCATAGCGAATGACGATGTCATTGTCTGTGACTTCGCTATCGGTTGCCACCACCGCAGGCTGCTGAAAATTGATGTACAGCACATCGGCCTCGGCATCAAACATCATCCAGCAAGGGCGCTGCTCTACAGTCTGTAGCGCCTTAGCAAGATTCAAGTAGCTGTCAACGTTAACCTGAGTTAAGGCCATAGCTGGTTTTTACCCTCCAGGTAGCGGAGCCGCTGATTAAAAAAGGCTGTGACAATGAAGCCATCCATAATCACGCCCTGTGTCTCAATTTCTCGGTAGATTACCAGCAGCCATTTTTGCCGAGATACTGACCGCACGGCGATCAACTGCCCAACGCCCGGATTAAACCCAGATTAGAATAATCAAGGCAGCATTACAGAAGTCCAATGGCTGATGTGTCCGTCAACAGTGCCCAAGCCAACTTGCCCCAACTGATGGATGAAGTCGCCCAATCCCATCAGCCCATCCTAATTACCGGGGCCAAGGTGAATGCCGTCCTGCTCTCAGAGGAAGACTGGGCCAGTATTCAAGAAACCCTGTACCTGCTCTCGGTACCCAACATGCGAGAGACCATCAAAGCAGGCTTGGCCACGCCCATCGAAGACTGCGATGGAGACCTAGACTGGTGAGTTGGCAATTGGTCTACACCAAACAGGCTCAGAAAGACGCTAAAAAGCTGGTCGCCAGCAAGCTTAAGCCCAAAGCCCAGGATCTCCTCGATATTCTGCGAAACGACCCATTTCAAAACCCACCGCCCTACGAAAAACTAGTGGGCGACTTGGCTGGGGCATACTCAAGTAGGATGGCGTTACCTTGCTTCCGTCCGACCGACCGATGGACACCCTTTGCCTCAATCCCCACTGTGCCCAGCCCGTTAATCCGATGGCCGCTTTGCGCTGTCAAACCTGCGGTGCGCCTCTACGGCTAAACCAGCGCTATCGATGCATGGCGGTGTTGGGGCAGGGGGGCTTTGGCCGTACCTATCGGGCGGTGGATGAGGGGGAGCAGCCGCCGGAAATCTGCGTGATCAAGCAACTTTGGCCAGAGTCCAGAAATCTTCGCCCCAACACTACTCCCGACACTCAACGGCAACGGTTTTGGCAGGAGGCCGAACAACTGGCCACCCTGGGCCACCATCCCCAAGTTCCCCAGCTTTTAGAAGCCTTGGACACGGATCAAGGTCAGTTTTTGGTGCAGGAGTACATCCCTGGCCCTAACCTCGACCAACTCAACCCGCCGCTGGAGGAAGCCCAGATTCGCCGCCTGCTGAGCGGCCTGCTGCCCGTGCTGCAATTCATCCACAAACACCAGGTCATCCACCGCGACATCAAACCTACCAATATCATCGCCCCACCCGATAATCGGCCTTTTGTGCTGGTAGATTTTGGGGCATCCAAAACCGTGGACGCAGAAGCTATCGCCCAAACCGGAACCGTGATCGGCAGCGCAGGCTATGCCGCCCCCGAACAAACCCTCGGCAAGGCCGTTTTTGCCAGCGATATTTTCAGCCTCGGCCTCACCTGCCTGCATCTCTTGACCGGACTCCATCCTTTTGATCTCTATGCCGTGGGCGAAGATGCCTGGATCTGGCAACCGTTCTTGCCCCAGCCCATCAGCCCCGCCCTGGCCCGTGTGCTAGACCGCATGGTGAACCGCCGCCTGAAGGAACGCTACAGCACCGCCCAGGAAGTAATGGCCGATCTGCGCTGGGGTAGCCTCTCCCTAGTCCCGACTCCCTCAGCCCAAGCCGTTCCCACGCCCAACGCCTGCGGGGCGAGGCAATCTCGCCCCTACCCGACTCCCGACTCCCCACTCCCCACCTGGCAAGAACGCCACCGCATTGATCTGTCTGGTGTGGTGGTGCAGGATTTGGCAGTTCATTTTCAAGGACGAACCCTTGCCGCCGCCTGTACCGATGGTTCGGTGCGGATTTGGGACTGCACCAATGGGCAACTGCTTCACCGATTGCACAAAACCCTGCGGGGGCTAGGCCATCGGGGTCGGGTGAATTCGGTCATTTTTGGCCCCCAAGACACGGTAATCAGCGGCGGCGAAGATGGCCAGGTGATTCAGTGGAACTGGGCTAATCCCAGGGATCGCCAAGGCATTCCCCTCAACAGTTGGCAGGTATCGGCCCTGACCTTTGATTCGGCCCTGGATGGCGATACTCTGGCAGTAGCTGGTGGTGATGGCCGTATTTATCTGGTGTCCCTCACCCAGCAGTTTCAGCCCAAGGTGTTGGTGCATCATCAGGCGGCGGTGATGGCCCTAGCGGTGAACGTGCCTGAAAAGCTTTTGGTCAGCGGTAGCCAAGATCGCACGATTCGCCTGTGGTCTTGGCCATCGGGACGGCTCAGCCACACCATTACCGCCCCCAAGGTTTCGATTACGGCCCTAGCTTGCCACCCCCAGGATGGCCGCATTGTTAGCGGTGATGCCCAGGGAAATATGAACGTTTGGGCTGCATCTCAGCCGGAACAGGGAACCTTGATCCAGCGGTTTCCCCACCCGATTACGGCGCTGGCGCTGAGCCCCAATGGTCAATGGTTGGCGGTTGGGACGGAATCTGGGCAGCTTACCCTAATGAATTTGGCTTGGTGGGGTTTGGACGGTCAGGAACCGGGACAATCCATGCACCACGCCTGGTCGGTAACGGCCCTAGCGTTTACCCCCGACAGCCGCATGATCATCAGTGCCAGTGCCGATGAAACCCTGCGATTTTGGTGCCCGCTATAGGGTTTTGCTGAACAAATCCAGCACGCGTTCCCAGGCGTCCTTGGCGGCGGGGGCGTTGTAGCTGTAGCGTTGGTCGCAGAAGAACCCGTGGTCGGCGTCGGGGTAGCGGAAAATGTGGTGGGGTACGTGGTGTTCTGCCAGCTTGGCTTCAATCTGATCCACTTCCTCCAGGGAAATCAGCGGATCCTTGTCGCCAAAGAAGCCGTAGAGGGTGCCGCCAATGTCGCCCGTGCGGCTGAGGGTGGGTTCGCCGCCGCCCGGAGTGCTGTTGACGAGGCCCGCACCGTAGAAGGAGGCCGTGGCCTTGACCTGGGGCAATGTGGCCGCAAGGTAGGCGACGTGTCCGCCAAAGCAAAACCCAATGCAGCCCACGCCTTCGCCCCGCACATTGTCCTTGGCCAGCAGAAAATCAATCGCCCCCTGCACATCGCTGAGCAGTTCCTCGGCGCGGGTACCCATTTTGTACTGACGGCCCAGTTCCAGTCCCCCGTCGGTGTAGCCCACCTCAAAGTGGGGGGCTTGGCGGTGGTAGATGTGGGGGGCAATGGCCACGTAACCTGCGCCAGCGATGCGTTCCGTCACATCGCGGATGTGGCTGTTGACCCCAAACACTTCTTGGATCACCACCACGCCGCCAAAGTGGCCCTCGCGGGAGGGTTCGGCGAGGTAGGCGGGGATGGACAGGTCGCCGCTGGTGATGGAAACGGTGGCGCTACGGACGAGGGAAGACATGGCGGCTGGAGATAGGCAACATCCCTTACCTTACCGCTGGGGCTGGGGCAAATGTCAAAAATTATTGCGCTGCCCCATGGCCTA